>JAFVPG010000267.1 GCA_017505415.1 Lentisphaeria bacterium
CCAAGATTGAAAATAATCAATACTTCTTCAAATATCTCATTAAAACAGCAAGGTTCTCTATTTAGACCTGATATTCAAACTCATCAATTTTCAATTTGGAAAAGAATTGTACCCGACAGAGATCAACTTATAATATGCGTTACTGGTATTGAAAATCAAACTTCACAAAATCTGCGTGGGGAAATTATATTTCCATTAAAAAACGATAGTGCAAATATTTATCTTTTCTATATAACAAGTATTATTTGGCTTATTCTTTATTTGAAAATAAAAAAAGTAATGTTAATAAAGTAAAGAATAAAATATTGTTTTAGGGATGGAAAAATGAAACGAGTTATTAATTGGTGCCATTCTTTGGAAATGTCTGTTGGTAAAGGTGTTGTAGTTAAATTATTCTTGTTACCCTGCAGGTGTTCATATGATACGATTATTACCGATTGCGATATTTGTGTTTCCCCTGTTCCTTACTGCGGAAACAATCATCGTTAAAACAAAAGCTCCGCAGAATAGGAATGCGGTGTTCCAGTACCGTGTGCCCAAAGGTTATGACAAGAACCGGCGGGAGATGTATCGGGTATTGGTGATTTTCGGCGGCAGAAATACCGATAGTGACGGTATAAATTTTTCAATATTGTCATAAACGGGATATTGACAAGTTTTATGTTTGTGGTTATTTTATTGAAAGGAAAAAAATCTGAAATGAACCATTACACAAATCTTCACTCTGTTACTTCTAATATGATTGCTAAAAAGTTGTTTTTTACTATTGTTGCATTGGGTATATTATTTCTTCCTTTTAGTGTTGTTGCAGCAGATGAAAATGCAATGTGGCAACAACTGATAGAGCAAGAAGGATGTTTATTATCATCTCCAGATATCAACTATACTATTTCGGGAAGTGTGTTTGAAAAAAAACTGTGGAAAAATTTTCTTAACTATGCACAGAATAACAAGGCTGTTTTCTACTCAATTGTTAATAAATTTGGTAGTCGCAAAGCAACAAAACTTCATATCTGTAATTTTAGAAATGCTACGGAGGGTGAAGTTGCAGTGTTTGTGGTACAACGCATTGTTGAAAAAAACTGGTATTCTTACGATGGTAATAATGATAAATTAAAAGTCATCGCTCAAAAAAAAGCAGCAGCAAAAGTACTATTATTGAAGAATGTTATTGAAGATAAAGAAATGTGCAAAGAATTACAATTTTTTTTCAAGCAACAATACAATCTTAAAAATAAAATATCACGAGGAAATGCAAATAATGGTGCTTGTCTGCAAAATTAGATTTGTACGGCATTTTACTGATTAAAGCAATTTTAATCTATGCGGGATTATATGATTAAACTTTTATTTATATCAGCAGCTTTATTTCCTCTGTTCCTTGTGGCTGACACAATCATTGTCAAGACGAAAGCCCCGCAGAATAGAAATGCTCTTTTTTATTACCGGGTTCCGGCGGGATATAATAAAAACCGTCCGGAAATGTATCGGGTACTGGTGATTTTCGGCGGCAGAAATACCGGCGGCAAACTTGATGCTTCCGGGCGTTTGGGCTGGGGCAAATGGTGTGATGACAACGGAATATTCATTCTCGCTCCTGCCTTGAGAAATGATAACTTTTGGGAACCGGAAGAGTGGTCGGGGAAAGCTCTGCAGAAAGCTCTTTCCCAACTGAAAAAGAAATACAATGTCTGTACCGATAAAATATTGTATTACGGCTACTCTGCCGGAAGTCAGGCAAGCAATCTTTTCCCGGCCTGGAAACCATCGCTTTGCCGGGCATGGGTGAGCCACGCCTGCGGAGTATTTCACGAGCCTACCGGAAGGATGAAAGATACTCCCGGCTTGGTAACTTGCGGCGATGCCGATCAGGCACGTTATATCATCAGTCGCAACTTTGTCGAAGCCTCCCGCAAGAAAGGCGTAAATATCATCTGGAAGTCTTTTCCCAATACACCGCACGAGGTTTCGCCTGATTCTCTGAAACTTGCCAGAGCCTTCCTAAAATTTTATCACGATCTTTACAAAGAAGACCTCACCGGCAATCCCCCGCCGGTCAAAGCCCTGCAATTCCGCTTCGTGGGAGATGATCAGGAGTCTGTTTATTATCCGGCCAATTCCCCCGAAGCGAAAAATATTCACCGCAATGACCGGATCTTACTGCCTGATTCCTCTATTGCCGATGCCTGGGGCAAAAAGGCAAAATGAAAACGTTCCTTTCTTTCCTGCTCGCTATGCCATTTCTGCTTTTTGCAGAAGTAATCAGGCTTGACGGAGTTGATTTTCATTACAGGATACCGGAAAAGTATAACAGCAAATCAAAAATCATGGTACTTTTCGGCGGCAGGAACTGGCAGGGAGAGAGAACATTGAAAACTTATAACTTCAACGAGCTTGCGGATAAGCACAGCGTTTTTCTGCTTTCACCGTCTTTCAAAGATCGTGATTACTGGGAGCCGGAAAAGTGGTCCGGCAAACTTTTACAAAAAGCGATCCGACAACTTGAAAAATGCTATAATTTGCAATCGCAAAAAGTTTACTTTTACGGTTATTCTGCCGGGGGACAATGTACCGCACTTTTCTATCAATGGATGCCGAAAAGAGTCGCTGCTTGCGGCATTCACGCTTGCGGCGTTTATCCTGAAAAAATCAAATATTCCCAAGCGCCTTTTCTGATTACTTGTGGGACAGAAGATAAAGAACGTTTTCAAATCAGCCGACATTTTATTTACCGTTACCGGGAACACGGCGGA
>JAFVPG010000268.1 GCA_017505415.1 Lentisphaeria bacterium
CAAATTGACATTTCAATGTTAAATTTATTACGCATCTGATAAATCCTTTACTTTTTTTGTTGTTTCTATTAAAAAATAAAGGTCAGATGCACTTTTGTCAAGTATTTTTATCTTTCACAAAATTTCGGACAATAACAAAAATTTTACTTTTTATCGGGCTGGCGGGATTCGGCGGCGGAAGATTTTTTGCGCAGAATAAATAATGGATAAAAATATACCTGATTGCAGATTGAATGTATTTGCAATATGTTTCAGCAGAAGAGCGTATGGCATCCCCACGGGGATTCGAACCCCGGTTGGCGGGATGAGAACCCGCTGTCCTAGGCCTCTAGACGATAGGGACATACCTGTTTTCTGCACTAATATACTCTCTTTTTTAAAATAGTCAAATTATTAAGTTGATTTTTTTTATTTTGAATGTAAATTATCTGCGTATTTTTTAAGTTTTAAGAAAAAGGAGTTTTTTATGACTGTCCGTACACGTTTTGCCCCCAGTCCGACCGGTTTCATGCATGTCGGTAATTTGAGAACAGCTCTCTATGCCTGGCTGCTTGCCCGCAGCAATAATGGTAAATTTATCCTCCGTATCGAAGATACTGATCAGGCACGTTTTGTCGAAAATGCCGTTGAAGTTATCTATAATACTCTGAATTCTGCCGGTCTTGACCATGATGAAGGTCCGGACAAAGACGCAGGTTTCGGACCTTATGTTCAGAGTGAAAGAAAGCATCTTTACCGTCCTTTTGCTGAAGAATTGGTGAAATCCGGTCATGCTTATTATTGTTTCTGTGAGAAATCCGAAGAACCAACTACTGAGGCAGGAACAGTTTTCATTGACGGCTGTCCTTCCCGCTGTGCCGATCTTTCTCCGGCGGAAGTCAAAGCGAAACTTGATGCCGGTATTCCTTATGTGATACGTCAGAAAATCGACCGTACCGGTTCTGTTTCTTTCCGTGACCTTGTTTTCGGAGAAATCACCATTGAAACCAAAGTTCTTGACGATCAGATACTTATAAAACAGGACGGCATGCCGACATACAATTTTGCCAACGTCATAGACGATCACCTGATGCAGATAACTCATGTTGTCAGAGGTTCTGAATATTTGTCAAGTACTCCCAAATACAATCTGCTTTATCAGGCATTCGGATGGGAAATTCCGCAATATGTACATTTGCCGCTCATTATGGGCAGAGATGCAGAAGGCAATGTTTCCAAACTCTCCAAACGTCACGGTTCAGTAAGTTTTGAAACTCTCGTTGAGGAAGGATTTCTCCCGGAAGCCATCATAAACTACATTGCACTGCTCGGCTGGTCATCAAAAACCGACCGTGAAATATTCTCACTTGCTGAACTTGCCGAACTTTTCAATGTTGAAGGCTTGAACAAAGCCGCCGCCGTTTTTGATTACGATAAACTCCGCTGGATGAATTCGGAATATATCAAACAGATGGATTTTGAGGCTTTCAAAAATAAGGCTGCCAAATTCGCTCCGGAACAGTTCGCCGTGCTTCAGAATGTCTGGGACAAAGTTGCCTCTCTGCTCCAATCCAGACTTGAAAACTTTACCGATATTCCCGGAATGATCCAGTTCCTGGTCGAACAGCCGCCTTATGAGGTTGAACTTTTCAACCACAAGAAGAACAAGGCGACACCCGAAAGCGCCAAAGAGATAATCAATGATGTAATGCCGGAATTTAAAGCATGCGAAAACTGGAACGCTGAATCTCTTACCGCTATTCTGATGAATTATGCTCAGACCAAAGAGATGAAAGTCGGCAAAGTCATGTGGGGTATACGTATTGCACTTTCCGGTCAGTCTGTTACTCCCGGAGGTCCCGGCGAAATAATGGAAATCATCGGCAGAGAAAATTCTTTTGCCAGACTCAAAGCCGCTCTTGAAAAAATAGGATAAATTCATGCCGAAAACTCCTGCTGCTCCGCCCGGAGCCATGGAATATGCCATGAAACTCCTTTCCAAACGCTCCTATGCGGAGTCGGAAGTACGCATGAAACTCAGGAAAAAGAACTATTCGTCTGAGGAAATTGAACATGCTGTGATGGAATGTGTGCGTTATTCTTTTATTAATGACCGTCAGTATGCTCTTGATTATGCCAGTCTTTTGAACAGCAGGGGATGCGGTTCATTGATGATACGCAGAAAACTTGCATTGCTGCATATTGCAGATGAGTTTATAGATGAAGCCTTGCAGATGGTGGCAGAAAATGAACTGCAAGCAGCGGCAAATGCACTTGATTTCAAACTGCGTATGCTCAAAAATGAGAAAAATCCTTTCAAAAAAAAGCAGAAAACTGTCGCTTTTATGATTTCCAGAGGATACTCTTTTGATATAATAAAAAAGGTTATGGATAATACAACTATGCAAATTGAGGAAAGTTTTGATGAATAAAAAGTTTATAGGATTTGGTGCAGCAGTAACGGCGGCAGTAACATTCGGTTTGAATCCGCTTTTCGGGTTGAAACTTTACGCTGAAAATCTGACAGTGCCGACAGTACTTTTTTATCGTTTTTTTATGGCGGCATTAATGGTTGGTCTTTTGATGCTGATTCAGAAAAAAAGTTTTGTTTTGCCGAAAACTCATATCCCGATGCTTATTTTTCTTGCCACTTGTCTGGCAGGAACGTCGCTCGGACTTTTTTTCAGTTTTCAGAAAATGGATGCGGGGATTGCTTCAACGATCCTTTTCACTTATCCGGTAATAGTAGTGGTGATAATGACAATATTTTTCCGGGAAAAGCTTAACTTTTATATCGGAGCGGGAATTTTACTGTCATTGGCAGGAGTTATTGTTCTTTGCAAAACTTCAGGCGGCTCAGTTGTAAACGTTGCAGGGGTGAGTCTGGCGCTCCTGTCTGCGGCAGCTTATGCGGTTTATATTGTCATTGTCAAGCAGACAAGACTGCATGAGCTTCAGGCGGAAAGTGTTACTTTTTATGCGCTGTTGTTCTCTCTGCCGTTTTTTATGCTGACACCGGGATATTCAATAAATCTTCCATGCAAAATGAATGTAATGACCAATCTTGCACTTCTGGCATTTCTACCCGGTTTTATTTCACTGTATCTTACCGCTGTGGGATTGAAATATATCGGAGCAACCCAGACTGCAATTCTCGGCGCACTTGAACCTTTGACAGCAGTTTGTATCGGAATATTTATTTTCAAAGAAGCCTTTACAATTCAGCTGGCAATAGGAATAATTCTCATTATCACTGCAGTCACTATCGTAATATGTACTGATAAAAGCAGCAAAAATTGATATTAAAAATATTGAAGTATAATTTCTTGTCCCTTTTCTTTTTTCAGGGGGCTGGCTGCGCCCCCTGAAACCC
>JAFVPG010000269.1 GCA_017505415.1 Lentisphaeria bacterium
ATTGCTTGCTGACAGTTTCAGCTTGCCGATCAGCGGAAAAGTTGAACGTATTTCATTGTTGAAAAAACAGCAGGGCAAATATCTTGTTTATCGTTCTGTCAGCAGAAAAAAGGAGTAAAATATTATGAAAGAAAAACCGGTTTTGTGCAGACCTGTTCCCGGCGGTATGACTGAACAGGAAAAAGCTGAGGCGGGACTTCTCTATAATCCCAACCGTACAACCGAGATGGCAGCTTACCGTTTCAAAATACAGGATGCAATTCATGAATATAATCAAATGCGTCCTTCGCAAGTGCAGGAGCGGCGTGATTTTCTTGCCGGAATTTTCGGTAAAATCGGCAGAAACTGCAATATTCTGCCACCGTTCAAATGTGATTACGGTTTCAGAATTGAGGTCGGTGAAAACTTTTTTGCCAATTATAATTTTATCGTTCTTGACGGCAATTACTGCCGTTTCGGGGATAATGTTTGGATCGCTCCCAATGTTTCGATTCTGGCGGCGGGACATCCGCTGGATGTACAGGATCGCATTGACGGATGGGAATATGCTTTCCCGGTCACTGTGGGCAATAATGTCTGGGTAGGCGGTTCTGTTACGATTATCGGCGGCGTAACGATAGGGGATAATGCGGTTATTGCTGCCGGTTCAGTAGTTATCCGTGATGTTCCTGCCGATACGCTCGTTGCCGGAAATCCCGCCCGCATAATCCGTAAAATCACTTCTGAAGACCGCAAAAAATATCAATGGGCTGAGCAGGACAAAAGAGATTGAGAGAATGGAAAATCCGAAAAAGAAATTATTGTTTCCGGAAGATGTCGCATTAATTATATGGTTTTGTGTAACTTTATTTGGAACGGTTGCAGTCGCTGTTGTAAATGCAATTTGGAGCGGCTGCAAATTCGGATTTTGGGATGTTACAGGTCAGTGGATTTCTGTATTATTGCTCTTTTTGATTCAATCTTTTACTGCAAGAATTATTGGTGATTGTTATGCAAAAAGTGAAGTAAAGAAAGAACGTTTAATTTTAATTATCTTCGGTATTTTGCACAGTTTGCTGATATTGGCTGATATGTCTCTTTTTACTCCTTTATTGGAATATTGTTCTTTTTATTTTTTACCGGTATTATCTGTTATACTTTTTCTTGCAACTGGAGTATACATGATAGTACTGCATCAGTTATGGCGCGGAATTGTTGTAATGCTGTTTGCATTGCCGGCATTTTTTCAGCCTGTATTGGTTATGGGGGCTCAACAGTGACTTCAGATTTTACTGCTTTTGCCGATTTTCAGTATGGGGGGGAGTTTGACGTGAACAGTATTGGTGTAATGTTCTGTATCGGTCAGGTGTTTGATTGCGTATTTGGCAAGTTCGGCGTAATTCAGAGAAATGGATGTAAGTTCCGGATAAAGCTGTTTGCCAACCGGCAGGTCATCACAGCCGCAAATGGAAATATCCTGCGGGATTTTGAGTTTGAATTCGTGCAGAATGCGATAGACACCGGTCGCCATTTCATCATTGGTGAATACTGCATCAAACTTGCCGCCGCTTACAATGAATTTTTTTAAGGCTTCAGCCGCTGATTCTGCTGAAAAGTCTGTATTTATAACGAGCCGTTCATCGAAAGGAATATTGCATTCATTTAATGAAGATTTGTAACCGTCAAGCAGTTCATCAGAGAAAAAGTGATTCTTCAAACCGTTGATAAGTAATATTTTACTGCGTTTGCAATCTTTTATTAAATGAGTTACGCCGATTTTTGCCGCTTTGCGGTTGTCGAACGAAAATGAACTGTAAATACTGTCAAATGTATCGTCCATACTGTTGTCAAGCAGGATTGAGCCGGGGAGGGCGGACAACAGAGGTTCAAGTTGTTCTTTTTTGAAATCCCCCATCAGCAGTGTTGCCGCACATTTCAGGTGTTTTGCATTGTCCAACAGGCGGACAAAACTGTTGTAATCTCCTGTGGCTGTACGAATTACACAATCATAACCGAGAGCGGCAAGTTGTTGTTCAAGTGCTGTAAGCAAACGCATGTGAAAGTAGGCAATATTGTTACTTGCAGTTCCGAAAATCAGTTGTATCTGGGTATTCGGGGTGCGTTTGGAAGTCGATTGCGGTCTGCCTCTGCGGTTGCCGCAGCGGTAATTCAATTTTTCTGCCGCCGCAAGGATCATGGCTCTGGTCTCCGGCCGTATAACGGAATTTTTGCGGAACGCTCTGCTGACAGTCATTAAACTGACATTGCAATATTCAGCTACATCTTTAAGGCTGACTGTTTTTTCTTTTTCCGTCATAAATCACCTTTGTTTTTAACATTTTGTATAAAATAATTTAACATTTGTATTTTTTCAAGTTTTTCAATAAAAAAAACTTGTTTTTTCAATAATTTATGTTTATATTATAACAATGAAATGTTAAATTTAACATTTTCCGTAACAACAAAAAAGGAGAAAAAAATGGCTTATTTGCTCAAATCTGAAAGTGAAGCACGTCTTGCAAAAGTCCGTGCAATTCTCGAAAACAAAAATCTTGATCTTGCTCTCATCTACTATGATGAATTCAATATCGGCAACGGCTGGTATCTGACCGGCTGGTGTCCCCAGTTTGAATCCGGCGCAGTTCTCGTCCCCCGCAAAGGTACTCCCATGATCCTCGGCGGCCCCGAAAGTGAACCCTTTGCAAAACTTGACAGCGCAATCACTGAAACCCGCAACTTCCCCGTTTTCATGGTTCCCGATGAAGAATATCCTGCCGCAACCATTATTGATTTCCCCAAACTTTTTGCTGAACTCAATGCAACTCTCGGCAAAGTCAGCCGTATCGGTCTTGTCGGAGCTGACCGCATGCCTCAGGGCTGTTACAGCGCACTTGTCGCCGGTTTCGCCGGAGTAGAAATGGTTGATATTTCTCCCGAATATCTCTCATTGCGTGCTTACAAATCTGATTGGGAAATTGAAAAAATTGCCGCCGCATTCAAACTTGCCGATGCCGCTTATGATGCAATGAAAGAACAAATCAAAGTCGGAAATACTGAAATTCAGGTCGCCGCTGCCGGTGAATATGCCGCACGTTCACGCGGTGCATCAAACTTCGGGTTCACTGCTATTGTCGGTTCCGGCGCACGCTCCAATGCTGTCGTTCCCACCGCTTCAAACAAAGAAATGGTTGACGGCGAAACTGTCATGATCGGTCTCTCTCCCAAAGTCAACGGTTACGCTTCCGCAGTTGGTGATTATCTGCCTGTAAACGGTGTTTATACCGAAAGTCAGAAAGAATGTCTGCGTATGCTCCGTGAAGCATTTGTTATGACCAAAAAGATGCTTGTCCCCGGCAAAACCGGCCGTGAAATCGACGCTCCGGCACGTGCATATTTTGAAGAAAAAGGTATTTCAAAATATCTCGTTTGCCCCTTTGTTCATACCATCGGTATCCATGAAGCTGAAGCTCCTTTCTTCGGTCCGAACTCCGATGATGTTCTTACTGAAGGCATGACTGTCTGCGTTGACGTTTCATTTTTCGGTCATCCCGTATGGCACGGCTGCCGTATCGAAACCGGCTATGTCATCACCAAAGACGGTGCAGTACCCCTCAGCGAAAAAATGGACAAAATCCATAGCGATTTGAATATTTAATGATTAAAGGGGAGCGGAAAAACTTTTTTCTTGATTAAAAGAAAAAATGTTTTTCCGCTCCCCTTAAACCCCTCACCTTTTCAAAAAAGAAAAGGGTACTTTTTGATAGATTATGCAAGTTCTGTCGTGTTTGGCAGGGCTTTTTTATTTGTCTGACTTGTAAACGGAACTGGCAAATGCGCCAGCAGAATATTAG
>JAFVPG010000270.1 GCA_017505415.1 Lentisphaeria bacterium
CAAATTGACATTTCAATGTTAAATTTATTACGCATCTGATAAATCCTTTACTTTTTTTGTTGTTTCTATTAAAAAATAAAGGTCAGATGCACTTTTGTCAAGTATTTTTATCTTTCACAAAATTTCGGACAATAACAAAAAATTATCAAGCATTGTAGATTTTAAATTAAAATTAACAAATTCTCTTTTAGAAAAATCGCAATTACCAGAAATAATTCCGGGCTCGACAATACATAAACCTGCTCGTTGGTAAAATGTTAATAAAAATCATTTATCCACTAAAAAAAAGCCGTCCGGATTTTCCGAACGGCACAACAAACGGGAATTAAAAAAATTCCCGTACCCTCTCCCGAAAGATTAGGGCGTTTACATATTATTCAATCCCAGCCTCTTGTCAGCGTTTTGTAATCAACTTTTTTCATTTCTTCAACAATTACTTCAAGCGGCTGCCCTATCAAATCGCGGCGTGTAGAATGAATCCACATATTAAATTTAAATCTATTATCAATATCACCTTCGTAAGCTTCTTTTTCCAACTTCCGAATAATTTCATATTCTTCATCAGAAACAATTCTGTCCTCAGGAACATAATCTTCTTTTTTTTTCTTGAATGAATTTATATGATTTGCTTCTTTGCGAGACATAAAATGCAGCAAATTATATGGATGAAACTCTTTATCTACATTTTTTATATTTTCAAAAACCGGCATTATTCGCTCCTTTCCTGCATTGTCAAATATAATATACCATCTTTTTCCTGTTTGTCAAGTAATTCAAATTTTACTTCATCACTGAAAAGCACTTCCTGATCTGTCGGGACGGAACTGTGATGTCCGATATAAGCCCCTTTGGTTGTGTTTTTATAGGTAATAACTATCGGATAATTTTTTGTAGGATCAGTAAACGTTTTTCCGGTTTTATAAATATATCTGTCAGCCACTTTCGGATTTACAGAAGTTGACCAAAAAGATGGTTTTAAACCATTGCTTTCAATCAAATCAAGTATCCGTTGTCGTTCCTCTTCCGTTTGGAAATTCATTCCGCGATAAGTATCACCTTTGTATTTTGGATATTCATCCAAAGTCTTTTCAAGCAATTCTATCTGTTTGAGCTGTTCAGTAGTCGCATTATCAAGCCGTAATGCTTTGTTAAGTCCATGCACATCACTATCGGTATAATCTTTTAATGCCTGCCGCTGTTCTTGCGGCATTTTATTCCAATGCTTATCTATTTTATCCCGATATTTTTCATCAACTGCTTTTGCCGCCGCTTTCTTCGCCTGGCGTTTGCGGTATTCACGATTGGCGTCAGGGTCATCACCTTTGGGGTTGGGATTTTTTGCAGAATTCCAGCCTTCTTTCGGACGGCCGTTCTTGTCAAACTTTGTTTCACGGTCCCAATCGCCGACCGCAACAGTACTGTGCGTGCAATTCGGATGAAAAAGACCGCCGTCAATGGCATCCTGCAAAAGCGGCAGACCCTTTGTCTTGCCGGAAAGCGATACCAGACGGTTTTCCCATTCTGCACACTTCGGGCAGGCATCCCCTGAAATGGAAATGCGGACAACATCTTTGCCTTTGTCGGCACATGTATCAAGATAAGCTTCACGCCCTGCATTCATCAGAGTTGTGCGGGCAAGCATTTTTGTGTATGCTTCTGTGTTCCAGACCCGCCCTTTGGCATCGGTGAAAGTGAAATCAGCCGTCAGAAGCCGCAATAATTCTCCCTGTACCTCACGGGATGTCATGCCTATCATACCTGCTGTACGCAAAACACGGCTGACAGTATTCCGCAGATTGCCGACCTGCGTGGCTGACATAAATTCAGTTGCACCGGCAATATGACTGTAACTGTCCTGCAGCATGACTTCTGCCCGTTTGGTATCAAATTTGCCGGTGATTTTTTCGCCCATATCGTGCAAAGCGTCCTGATAATAAGATTCAGCAACATACGGCACGGCACGCCCCATTTCTTCACGGAAATTCTCTTCAAATTCGTGATAAATTCTGCCGATTGCTTCAATGCAGTCAACAAGAGCTTTGCCGCGGTATTTATTACGGTCTCCGGATAAAACAAAAGCCTGCAATCTCTGATTCAGACGCAGGCGTACATCTTCGTAAATCTCGCCGACATTTTGAGCGGTAACTTTAATTTGCTGATTGGCTGCTGCATGGCGTTCTTTGATTTCAGAAATCGCATTTGCCATATATCACCCCCGGGAGAGCCTTACTCCGCCTGATTGAGCGCGACGGCGACAAATAAAGTTTACCGCACGATCGCAAATAAAACGCTTGCTTTCAGTGCCGCCGCCGACATTGTAGGAGACAGAGCCGAACCCGTCAATACTTTCCGAGGCAATCTCATTACCGGCAGCAGATTTGACCGCAGACGGCGATTGCAGCAAATAAAGGGCTTGTTCTGCCACAGCTCCGACATCGAGTTTATTGTCGTCAGCAAGTTCCGTTTCTCCGAGTTCGCCTGCAATATCGCTGTTTGCCATGTTTACGGCAGCAAGTTTTTTGTCGTTGGCAAAAGAATTCCATTCATCTTTGGCAAGGTGCATGGAAAAATATTCATCAATTTTTGGCAAACTGACCATTTACAGGCTTTTCCTCTGTTTTTTTACCGTTGTTTTTCGGCTTTGCGGCGTTTTTGGCGGGCTTTACGGGTTTATCCTGTTTGTTATCCGCTTTTTTCTTTTCCGTGCCGCAAATCTTCTCCAATGCTTTTTTCAGATTGGCCATCGGAGATACCGGAATTAAATTTATAAACGGCGATTTTTCCGTCATGCTCATAAACACACTCACCTGCAATGCCTTTACGGATGATTTTTTTAATTTTCATAACTTCACCTTCATTCTTAATCCTTAATTCTCAAAAATCACTGCCTCCCATTGATATTATCGCCGGGAGGACAATGACCCCCCGAAAGAAAAGCCTTTAACCGCGGATTGCTGCCAGTGCTTCAGCGGAATCTTTGAGATTGCTGATGCGGCAGAGACGCTGTTTGGCGTTTTTGAATTCAAAAGTAAGCTCACCGAGTGCAACGCGTTTGATACCGTCAAAACCTTTGGGAGTTGCATCTTCATCGGACATCTCACGACCTTTGAGATTGGCGAGACCGAAGCCCACGGGATCAATGATCCATGCATCACAATCGGGGACATCAGGATCTGCCATAATGGTCATGCCTCTGCCGTTGACTTCATTGACGACCACAGCGACATAAGCACCGAGACGGTCATCTGAACGGAGAATCTGCATGCGTTCCTTGAATTCTGCGGTCAGTACGCGTGCCTGTCCGGGAGAGCAGAGGATGATACCGGGAGC
>JAFVPG010000271.1 GCA_017505415.1 Lentisphaeria bacterium
CTTTGTTTTTTTTTACATTATAACTGAAAAGAACCTGCGTTCTTTACTCAAAACTGAACTCAACTAAAGTGTTGTCCACGTTGCTGCGTACTGGACGCATGGAACGGCGTCTTACATCAACTTTGATTTGTTTTTCCAACAAATCTGCCAAATCTTCGGTTTCACTTTTGTAATTCAAAGTATAAATGACTTTATCGTCGGTGATTTTCATCCGGACATTGGAGACACCGGGAATACCCTTCAATGATTTTTCTATAATTTTGACTGTTCGATGGTAGTCATCATCATAGTTAAGAATTCTTACTTGAATTTTTCGGCCATCAGCGTTTGCCCGCCCGATGAAAGTGTTGAGTTTACTGTGCAGATGCGGACGCATTTTCCGGAGAATTTTCCGGCAAAGTACAGTTTTGCTGCTTGCTGAGTCATTGACGGCAGTAAATTCTTCCGGATCATTTTCCTGACTGAACAACACATTTTCATTAACTTTGTCACGAACAACAACCCGAACCGCAGCCTGCTGACCGGAAAATTGGCAATATACATCAATGATATATGCTGCATCTCGCAGATTGTCAACCATGCGCAGCCCCAAATTGCCAAAAAATCCGGAGTAAAGCTCAAGCATTTCCTGATCGTTGGAGCGCACACAAAATCCGGGATTACCCATGCTTTCCAAAAATGACCGGTAGTCATCCATGAGTTTATCTTTGGCAACTTTGGCTACTATCGTAATAATTACAGTCGGTTTTTCAACTTTCTTATCAACTATACGGCTCGACTCCACAAAACCTGCGGCAGAGGAAAAAACTTTAGCTTTGAATGAATCATCACAATCAAAGGTTTCCTGTCCATCATTGTCGACTGTTTCTTTGGAGATGGTCTGCCTTGCACTGGAGCTTACCAGCGACATGCCCAACACTTGAGCAATAGCTTCCCGGTGTGCCTCATTCAATGCAGTTTTCTCGGCGGCTTGCCGGGAAATATTATCGCCAAAGAAGGCCATACCGCTGACCTGTACCGTATTGGGGCCAAGTTTCTTCATGGTTTTTTCCAATACAGCAGAAGCGTCAATGACATTTTCGGTAAGCAAACAATAAACTGTTAATTTATCACTGCGTTTCTCCATCTGACAAATAGTAACGCCACGCTGGATTTGCGATGCTTCTTTTGATGCGCATTTTTTCATAAATTCTGCGGACTCAAAGGATTCATCATCATCTTGGACTGAAAATTTGGTTACAGTATTTGTGGTGCTGACAGCTGACACCTTGGTTTGCATGAATTCTGCAATGGCAGCACGAGCTTGCATTTTGGCAGCTTCCTGAGCCAATGCAAGATCACCTGATTTTATCTCCACTGTTTCCCGGCAGAGAATATAAATCCCGGTAGAGGAGCTCTTACCAATAGTGATCTTTTGTCCGGAACTCTTCAATTCGGCAATAGCTTTTTGGGCATCAAAAGGAACAGCAAAAGAGTTGCTGACCACCAAAGCCATAATTGTCAGAATTGCGATTTTTTTCATGATTTTTCTTTGCACTCTCCTCCCGCTGTGTTGCCACAGCGGGAGATATGAGAATTATTCAAAGTCCCTGATTTGTGTACGTTCATCTTTGGAAGGCGTGGGCATCCCCAGACAAATCGCATAGAGCGAATTATCCTCATCCTCGTCATCAAAGTATGCGGCAGCCTTCTTCTTGTTGCCGGCAATTTCTTTAATAGTGTCCTCGAGGCTGGGGGAAAGCCAACGCCAGACCCGCAAAGTACTTTCCGTTTCTTTGGCGGCACCGGTCGCCGTGGCAATAGCCACATGATCGCCATCGGCATTCATAACCAGCATTTGCATACGTTTGGTAACACCATCTTTTTCCCCTGCTTTGAGAGTAAAAAGAACGTTCCCGTCCCGTTCGCGCATGCGGGTTATTTTTCCTCCAAAAGGAATACGGTTAGCCAGCTGAGCGCGAAACTCGATCAAAGCATTTTCCAAAGTAACTTTGTAGGCGTTCATGGCATTTTTAACTTCGCTGCCGGCCATCCGACGTCTGGCCATGTGGCTGATGGCAATTTTTCGGGATGTCACATTTTTACAAGTAAGTGATTCCTTGATAAAAGGTGCCTCATTGTCGCCCAAACCGTTACTGCGGGTACGATTGTCGATCAGCTTCCACTCAATACTGGTTTTGTACATGGCTTCGTCGTAATCAAAACGCTGTTCAATTTCAGAATTAAGCGTAATATGCATATCAATCAGAAAATGATACTTGACACCGTCAAAATCTTTACCTGTTTTCAAATCGTTTTCGTTAGTTTCCGGAGGAAGTACAACGACACGATAGGCTTTTACGCGGCCAAGATAATTTTGGGCGTATTTGTAGGCATCATTTACAAATTGATCTTGATTAGGAAGCTTGGCACGTCCTTGAGATTCATCCTGAAAAGAAAGTCTGATACCGATATTGAGTTTCTTATCGGATTTCATCTGCTTCATATCTATTGAACCAGAAGTGATTTCTTCTGCAGGAGTGTCTTCAAGTGATGCTTTATCAACAAAAACCGTCAACGTATCAGTTTCATATTTAGTAGCACATCCGCAAAGTAGCAGCATTAATGATAGTGCTAAACATTTATGAAAAATTTTTTCCATGCTGAACAAGCCCTTTTACAGCCAAATTAATTATTTGGCATAAGTTTTGGCCAGCAATGTACGACGGAAATGTTCTTCCAGGAACACAAGACATTCAGCAGTCCAAGCTGCTTGTATTGCAATGGCTGTACAAGCAAGACCTTTTTCGATTGTAGCAGCATCAAAACCCTTGAAAGATTTGGAGAGTTTACTTATACTTTCCACCATTTTCAGGTTGGCGGCAATTACCGGAATAATTTCCGGAAGTTTACTTTCCAGCTTCAAGGCATCGGTCGCCTTGATTCCGGCTACTACGCGCGGCCAAACCTTGTCTTCGGCTTTTTCAATCTTTGCATCATTGGCAATAATGTCATTTTTTACTTTTTCAATGGCTGCTTTTTCATCAAATTTTTCTTCCTCTACATAATAATTTACATCATTAAGGAAGCCAATATATTCACGATGATTTGCAGTAGCATCACCGAATTCTTTCATAAGCTTATGGGCAAAATTGTAGTTTACACCAACCGCTACACCTAAATCATCAATTGTCTTATCAACTTTGCAGCGAACTACAGGTTGCGGCGCTTGGGCTGCAAACCGCTGATATTCTTCCTGCATAGCATTGCGGGCAGAAGCACAACC
>JAFVPG010000272.1 GCA_017505415.1 Lentisphaeria bacterium
CAGGCGCACTGGCGGTTGAATTCAGGATAAAGATGTCCGGCACTTGAACCGAGTTTGCCCAGACCCCACTGATAAAAACTGCTGAAATGCGGTCCGAATGAAGATGAGTGAATACCATCTTCAATCCCGGGAAGATTCTGGTGCAGCACACTGTCGATCATGGAGAAATTCTGTCCTTTCAATGCTCTGAAAAAGTGTCCGTCTCCGTATCCTAAACGGCAGTGCGCACCGTTGTCTTCAATGAGATGACCGATGTATTGCACGTTGTGTTCATTGCACCATTTGCCGATTTTCTGCGGGAAATTTTCGGAATAAAGTTTGGAAACTTCATCCATGAATTTTGACCTGAAGACAGGGGCATCCTGACACTCATGCCAGAGTGACGGCCAGAAACCTGCAGGCATGTCTTTTAAGCGTTCTGCCAGCTCAAAGGAAAACGGCAGACAGGTGAATTGACCGTTTGGCAAAGAGAGATAAGTCGGGGCAGATCCCATACGTGGTTCATCAGAGAAAAATCCTCCGCAAACACCGTTGTCAAAGTATTTTTTCAACTCTCTGTAATGCGGTTCAAGTGCGATTTCAATGAATTTATCCACCGCAGCGGGATCAAGCATATTTATCCATTCTCTGGTATGATTTTCGCCTCCGTCACGGGTGGTGAAGATGAAAAATACACGGAATCTGCCGGGTGGAAGTTTGAGTGTAAGTTTGCCGTTCTGCACTTTATCTGTGACATCAAATGCTTTTTCACTGTCAAAATTGTCCGGTAGTACAAAGGGGGCGCAAATCGCTTTGAAAAACTTTTCCGTTCCCATTTCCTGAACTTTGATACTGTAAGTTCCGCCGTTGCCGTCAATATCAGCATGACGGCGACGGACGAGAAGTTTACGGAAGTTTTCCGGAATTTTTCCGCCTGCACCGCCGCTTGGAAAATGAACGTCGTCAAAAAGCCAGAGCCGCATTGAATTTTTCTCTGCGTAATCAAAGAGAGTTTTCAATGTGTCAAACCACGGTTTTTCCAGCCAGTCCGGGAATGGGCGGGCTTCGAGAATACATTCATTGATACCGACTTTTTTCAGTTGACTCAAGCCGTCAATAAGGATTTTATTTTCTTCACCTTTCAGCCAGAAAAGCGGGGCAATGGTCGGAAAAGTTTTCATTTATTATTTTCCTTTTTTCATTGAATAACAGCTTAAATACGGGGAATAAGCACGGGTACGGCTGTCATTTCCTTTGCCCATAGAGAGGCTGAACTTGTAATTGTCAATACGGGAAACAAGTTTGATTACCAAACGCTGAGTTTCTCCGGTCAGGGTAATGTTTTCGATATTGCGGTAAGTTGAACCCATTTTTGTGTGATTTGTACGGAACTGGAGCAGTTTGCCGTCAAGGTAACATTCAAAGGGACATTCTGCATCGAAGACAAGACGGACATTTTCGATACGTTCATCGGATTTGAATTCACGGACGAGATAGCAGCACTGCGGACCATTGAAGGAGTAGAGGTCTTTGCGTTCATATCTGTCAGTACCTTTTTCAACGGAGAAGGGAAGTTCTGACGGAATTGAATTTTTGAGCAATTCAGTTTCGTTGAGATACTGGAATTTTGTACGGACGTGGCAGCTGGTGGTATCGCATGCAACTTCAGGAACATTACCGGGGTTGCAGGTGAAATTTTCGTTCTGATAGGGACAGATTTCAAAAACTTCTTTATCCCACATATCCCAGTAGGGGCCGTAAACTTCCCATTGAGTTGCGCCGTGGAAACCGAATTTGTCTTCAAAAACAGTCTTGCCGTTTTCTTTCATTGCGAATTTTACAATGTTGTGTTTGGGCATGAATTCTTCTTTTTCATCGAGAATTACAGTCAAAGTGACATCGGCAGTTGAATTGGCTGCAATGGTGATTTTTGCAGAAGTTTTGTCTGTTTTGATATATGACGGAATATCAAAGAAGATTTCACCGTCAAATGCTTTGTCAAAAGGATTGTTAACAGTTACAGTGACTGTATTTGTCTTTTTGGCATAGAGAACAGGCTCGTTGTTTTTATAAGCATAAGATGCACTGAAAGCGGGAGCGGGGAGGGGACGGACATTAACCGCGGGGGCATTTGTGATTTCAATTTCCGGATTGAGGACTTTTGAGACTTCTATACCGATAGCGGCAGTTTCGGCGGCAAAATCTGTAAGTGCGGTATATTTATGTTTGATGTCGCAGGCACAGATAAGAGTTTTGCCCATTTTGTCTGTAAATTCCTGCGGGAAAGCCTTACTGCCGTGGAGGGCGCCCCAGAGAGCCCCTGCAGTTGCGCATGAGCAGTCAACGTCCCATCCGATTTGAATGCAGAGACGCATGATTTCTTTGAAATCGTTGCCGCCGCGGAAGAGAGCCATCATGGCGAATGCGTTGTTGATAAGAGCTTTTGTCCCGTCAGCATCGCCGTATCTGCGGACGATGTTGAGCCAGAGTTCATATTCATCCTGATATTTTTCGCAGAGTTCTCTGACGCCGTAATAAAGCACTCTTCCTGCATTTGTTTCAGGAACGAGTTCGCAGACACGGTCAAAAAGTTCTACTGGATCATTGGCGAAAAATGCTTCAGAAGCGGCAACGGAGAGGAACTGTTCAAGTTCAACACTGAGCATTCCGTGATCCAGAGTGCCGTCATTGTAAGCATATTTCATGGCAAGTGCCGGATTATTTGGAGCGATGAACCCCCAGATCTCACTGCGGATGGGACAACCTTCTGAACTGTTGAAAAAGTCGTTGTTCCATGTACCGGTCAGCGGCGGATAAATGCCGCGTTCAAGGTTGTCGATAAAAATACCGTATTCACAGCAGGTATAAAAACATCTTTCCTGCCAGAATTCAGCGAGCTGACGTGAAGTAGGAGCAATACCTATTTCCTGTAATGCTTCAAGCCATACGACCTGAATATCGAGGTCGTCATTGGGATAAAGCTGAGTGGGCCAGAGTTTATTGTAATCAGCTTTGTTGAATTGTTTGTGGCATTCATAGGGGGCGCCGATGATGCCGCCGAGAGATTTTCCGATCCATCCGCCGAGGATGCGGTCATAATAAGTCTGATAATCGAGAGTTTTTTTCATAAAGAAATCCTTTCTATAACTATTTTTTTACTTGCATAATATAGCACACTTTTTAAAAAAATAATACGACAATCCGCTAAAAAAATAGTATTATCTGATAAATTTTTGTATTTTTTTGGATGAATTGCCGTATATTTTTCACAGTCTCACTGTATTATTCTATAGTCAAAACAGCATCTTTGATATCAATCGTTGCATTTTTATTTGTCCAATCAAGCAATAAAGCAAGACGGGCTTTTTTAACATTGTGCGGCCATTTATTAAAACGGTACTCTCCCGGTTTTGCATACCCTGCAATAGTTCCCTGCATGACAATTTCCTTATTGGGAGTAACCATTTTTCTGCCGCCGAAGTAAAGATATCCGCCTGACAGATGCTGACGGATAAATGAACCGGCTTTGACGTCAGAACGCAACGGAGCTTTGAAGGTTATCTCCCAGAGATTTCCTTTTTTGACAGCTGAGACGATATCGCCTGCAACAATATTTTTATTGGGAATATCAGAATCATCAACTTTGGCATTTTTTACAACACATGACGACGGGCGTGATTTCCAATGGTTGCCGTATCTGACCATTATTTTTGTATCGCCTTTTTTAGCATCGGCGGCGACTTGAGTCAATGTATTTCTCATACAGTAAAAAGTACTGGTCGCGAGGTCTTCATTGTATTTGCCAAGCGGCAGAAAAGCGACATATATTTGAGCCGGAACATTTTTTCCTTTTACAGAAAGTTTAATGGTATATTTTTTTGCCGGGTCAATATCGAAAACATTTTTACTTTTCAAAAAGGCTCTGCCATTGCTGGTTATAGTATTTTCAAAGAAAAGTACATTGTCAAGCGGCTGCCAGAAAGCTTCTTTTGTAAGGTCAATTACTTCTGCACAGCAGCAGAAAGCTGCCAAAATAAGTGTTGATACTGATAATTTTTTCATGTTATTTATTCCTTCAGTTAAAAATTATTTCTTATTATTGCTGTTATCCAATCCTGCGAAATTTACTTTATTGGTATCTTGAGTGATTTTTTCACTGTTGCTGATTTTTTGGAAATCAATAGTAACATTACACATTACTTTCTCCTTTTTTTTTCGAGCAGTGACGGAACTATTGCTGCGGCAGCAATTGTTGCAGAAGCTGCCGCTAAAGCGAATACAGTTGTTGTTATTTTGTTTATTTTTTTTCCATTATTGTTGATTTATTAACATTCTGTCGGCAAAAAGTGAATTTCCCTGCCGTTTAAGTGAAATATAGTATGTGCAATTTTTACCAAGTTCAAGCTGACGCCAGAATCCGGCATAAATCGCATTTCTTGTCGGTAGTTCCATGTGGACAGCACCGTAATTTGTGTTTTGGAAAGTGCCGAGTTTTACCCAATGATATTTGCCGTCATCGGGGACATGTTCAACAACTTTAAGGCGGCTCAAATATTTTATATGCATCCAATCAGATAAGTTGATAAGCACTTCATTTATATCTTTTGCATTGTAAAGAACTGCTTTGCCGAGCGTGGCATCTTTGTCATCTACGAGTTTGACCTGTGAATTTGCTTTCATTTTTACATTGTAGTCGTTGAAATCTGTCCATTCACCGTCAAATTTGGCAAGTTGAAATGCGTTGAAATCAATCCATTTTCCTTTAATTTTTGCAAATTTCCCGGGGAGGGGAGCTGTCAAAGATCTGATTTTGGCATCTTTCATAAATTCATTAAGAGATTTTATGCAGGATTGACGGAGATATTGATTGCCGGCAATACGGTAATCAATAGTTTTCATTGATATATCTTTGAAGCGTGCAATCAATTTATTAAACTCAAATTTTTTCCGCATTTCAGGCAGATATTTCCAGCGCTGGAGAATACCGCCGAGAACAGGAGGATATTCAAGTGCTATACGCTCAAGATAAAATTTATTTCCTGCTGCTTCTTTTTCTGCTTTCTGAAGCAATCCAAGTGCATTTTTGTAAAAATCATCGGAGAAGCAATCCAGTTCCTGCGGAGCAACAGATGAAATATTTTTATCATATTCTGCAATTGTTTTTTCCAACAAATTGAGATATTCAAGCATCGTTTCAGCGGCAGGACCGTAACATCCCTGCATAAACTGTCTGATTATTTTATCTGCGTCAGCGTCGGGATTTTCAGCAAGTTTGTAGCCGAGATAACGGGTTAAACTGAAAAAACTCATCCAGATGGGATTTTCAAGTTCTGCAAAAAGCCATTTGATATTATTTTCTTTATAATATTTCATATCCTGTGCAATAGCATTTACTCTGACGAGCGGAGCGACCTGTCTGGGATAAACTATCCAGTAATCCCATTTAGCAATATTATCTGCATGTTTTGCCCATTCATTAAGTATTTGACGGGGCATTTTATTGAATTTGTGAGTTATCGGACGGGTGGTGTCATTGAAATGCAGTGCATCTCCGAATTCAGATCCGAGCATGGCAAGATGAATTATAACATTTTTTTCTGCCTTGATGGTTTTCGGTGCTTTTTCTGAATACATATAAGCGAAAGTGCGGATGTAAATATCGGGGTATTCTTTGGCGATTTCATGGGCGATGAAGTTGATGAAATCAAGCAAAGGAGCAGAATAAGAACCCTCTTTTTCAGCCAGTGCTTTGCAGGTGGGACATTCACATTTGATTGCGTTATCTTCCTGACTTATATCGTAAACATATGGATAAGGATATTTGCCTTTGTCTGCTTTGATACGGTCATTTTTGATAAATGTACGCAGTTGTTTCAAAACGAGCTGACGGGCTTCGGGATTGGTCATGCAAATCATGCCGGGGTGTATGCCCTTGCCGGGGATCATCCGTTTCCCTTTTGAATCCATAGCGAAAAGTTCACCTTTTGCGGGCCATTTCTGAACATAATTTCTGAAACTGTGATGCGGACGGACGGCTCCGAGGAATTTAGTCATGCCGTTATAGGTTTGATACAAACTGTAACCTTTGTTGAATTCTTTCAACCTCTGATTATCAGCGGCATTGCTGATATGAATAGCACGTTGGTTGAGAACCGGTTTGAAACGGAGGTCGTATTTGCCGATTTCCAAATTTTTATCGGTTGGGATAATAATTGTTTTTTCGTCAAGGACGAGAACTTTTGCATGTTTTTCCAGATATTCAAACACGCCGTAAAGTGCGCCTCTGGGATAACCGCCAGTGATAATCAAATTGTCATTAACAGTACGGATTATCCATTCTTCCCGGTCAAGTTCAGCTAAATTGATTTTCTGCTTTTTGGCGAAATCTGTTGCGCCGATATAAACGGCTTTATTTTTTGCATCAAATTTTTTCTCTCTTACAATTTGAGGAGAAAAATCTGTAACTTTGCCTATATATATGGCAAAATGCTGTGCGGCTTTCAGTTCTATTGGATTTGCATTGTCTGGAATGACAATGGTGTAATTTCCTGCAATTTTGAGAGCATAAACTTGAGTAAAAAGCAGAAATAGAATAAGGGAAACAAAATATTTTTTCATTTTAGTTGTATCTTTTAATTTTTATTGTACAGGAGTTATGGTTTTTACCATATATGCGTCATTATTGGTAAGTTCTTTATAAGTTCTTGTGGCAGCATGACCGTCGGCAAAGAGCAGATTAGCTTTTGCCTGATGATGAGTTCCGATACCTGCGATATAAGTATTGGCGAGTTTTTGACTGTGAGTTTGTTGCTGTCTGATTGTATAACAACTTTCATAACCGTCTGCCATGATCAGGAAATTTGAAGGTTTAGTCAATGCGTTAACCCGAAGCCATTGATATGACCATTTTTTGTTTGCTGCATTTTGAAAGCCGGTTCGTTCATTGTAGGCATAACTTGAACCTGTTTCTGAATATACTTTCAAGTCAGACGGGCAGGTCAGAATTTTATATTTTTTGTCGGGATAATTTTTTTTGCCGGTGTCAAAATAATAAATGAAATCTGCAAAATAACTGTGCTTACGGTCGGTTGTTTTATAATTTGCAACAATACACGGGATAGTATAATTGTCATAATCATTTATATACATGTTGTTTACAGTACCGATTTGCCGCATATTGCTGATACAGGTAATACCTCTTGCTCTCTCTCTGGCACTGTTCAATGCCGGCAACAACATTCCTGCAAGAATTGCGATGATAGCAATTACAACCAATAGTTCGATGAGAGTGAAGCAACTTCCGATAGATAACATTATAGGAAGTTCACAAGCACAAAAAAACTTACCCGTAAATAGAAAGGATAAAAAAATGAACACACAAAAACACAACAGAATGTTATTTATAGCATGTTGTTTTTTTGAGAAATATGTTGTATACAAAGCCTTATTCTTTGCATACCAGTTTGTATTAGCCTCCTTTTATTTTAAATTGGAGATTTATTTTTTGCGAACTTTTATACAATAGCACGTATTTTTTGTTTTGCACAGTATTATCTGCTAAAAAAATAGTATTATCCGCTAAAGTTTTTATAGAAAATAAGCTGTACAATGATTAACTGTACAGCTTTTAAAGTATGATTTATTTGCTGACACGCTGGAGCAGAAGTTGATCGATTATGATAGCTTCGACATCGGGATGGTTGCAGGGGTCGGCGAAGAAGTATGCGGAGCTGACAGTGTCGATTTGATGAGTACCTGCATATTTCCAATGATATTTGCCGTCTTTGAACTCTTCGGTTTTGGCACGAATCATGGAGTCTTTGTAGCTTCCGACGGCACTGTCGCGGCGGTAGTAGGCGGCATTGAAGAAAGTTCCGGGTTTGACATCGAAGACGCCTTTTTTGGGAAGCATACGGAAGCGGAGATAGATTTTGTATTTGCCGGGGCGGACGGAAGTTGTAATGTTGCGGCACTGCAAAGCCCATGAGGGGGGAGTGTTGAACATTTTGTAAACTTTGCCGTCGTATGAATCGGGGTCGTTAATGATTTCGGCACGCTTGGGAATCATAAGAGACCAGTCTTTGTAGTTGAAAAATTCAAGGTCTTTTGAATTTACGCCTTTGAGGAAGTCGGGAATAGTTTTTTTGTTGAGTTCCTGAATACGGCTGATTTGATTTTCAACCATTGAGAATGGCGAATTGTCAAGTCCCATGCGTTGATTGCCGAGACGTTTGGCTTCGGCGAAAGTCTCTTTTGCCATATCTTTGAGCTGTTTGGAGGTGAAACCGTATTTTTCTGGAGCTGCGGCAAGGTCGTAATCTGAGAGCATAGCAACACGGATGGCGAAGCGTGCGTCACGGATACGGTCTTTGAAATTTTCTGTTTCAGCAGCCTCACATGCTTTATCAAGCAGTTTTACGCATTGAATGAGAGTTTCTCGCGGCATATATCCGAGTACATGGTCAAAATAGGTGACAACGGGTGGAACGACCATTGCATCGGGATTTTTTTTGGCAGTTTGATAACTTTTGCTTCTGCCGATATAATATTCAGTAAAGTAACCTTTGTTTATGCGGTTGAAGATTTCACGGGCAGGAATTTTTGTATAAATCGGTGAATGGTAAAGTTTGATATATTCACGGACGATGGGACCTGCTTTTTTGCCGTAATAACCGTCGGTGAAATCGACGAGCAGTTTATTGTAGTCAAGGTTGGGATTCCAGAGCATACGGCTGGTGATGTAGCCGCGGAGTTGGTTCAAGTGGGCAAGCCCCATGGATGTACCGCTGTCTTCGATAAAGACATTGGTAACTTTGTTGTCACGGAAAAATTTGATATTTGCATCATAAGAATCCATAACCGGCATCGGAACAAGACCGTTTTTTGCATTGGTAGTATAATGCCATACAGCCATCTGATTGGCAACTTTTGCCCATGCTTTGAAATTTTCAGTGACTTCTTTGTTTTCGGGATGACCGAAAGGGAAGGCGGGGTTGAGGTTCATATCTGCATAGCGGATGATGACATTTTTGCGTGGTTTGGTAACAAGCGGGGGCAGAATTGTCGGACCGTAAGCGGAAGTTTCAACCATGATGCCGGGATAAACTTTTTCGAGGGCTTCAGCGACTTCATTTACAAAGTCGATTTCCACGCCTGCCATGCGTCCTTTTTCACGGGCGAGCAAAGCCTTGCAGGGCTTACATTCGCAGAAAAGACCGTTGTCATCATGTGCGACAGTGATTGCCAAAGCACCTTTTTCCTTAATGTAATATTTTTTTGCTTCTTCGATAAAGACTTTGCGCATTGCTTTATTGGAGAGGCAGAGCTGTGCTCGCGGGTGGCGTTTGCCGTTGATAAGCGAGTAGTATTCGGGGTGAGTTTTGAAAAATTTTCCCTGCGGCAGAATGCGGTGAAAAGTGTGGGTAAATCCTGCGGAATAGTCGCCGCCGCCGTATTTTGCATTGGTGTGGGTCAAGCCTGAATTCATGCGGAAAATGGCGGCAAGTTCAGCGTCTCCGCTCTTCCATTGTGCGGGAAGATGTATCAATGGCCAGTGATACATGGCGCGGCGGGTGAAAATCGGATTGTAGCGGTGGTTGATTCCTGACATTTTGAAATTTTTTGCAGGGGGAACGTCATACTCTTTCCAAGCCCAGAAGCGGAAACCGAGAAAGTCTTCCAGATAGGTGTAAACCGCATAGAGTGTGCCGCGGCTGCCTTCGCCGAGAATAACGAGGACTTTGCCGACGGATTTGATGATAATTTCTTCATATTTTAGAGATGAAAAATCTTTCAGACCGAGCATTTTGGCAGTAGTTGGATTTTTTCCGACATAAATTGCGGGAGATTTCGCAGTTTTGGAAATCGTAACTTTGTTGCCAAGCATCTGTTTCAGATAGTATGATAGTCTGCGGGCGGCGTTGCGTTCAGAAACGGAGGTGTCCTGAGTGACAATCACCACATCTGCCATTGCTGTAAATACAGCAAAAAAGGCAATAAGGGTCAATAAGAGCTTTTTCATGTTTTTGTCCTTACGTGGTTATTTTGAAGTTATTTCAATCTTGTAATTGTTGAGTTCTGTTGTTAGAGTTATACAGTAAAGTTTTCCCCAGACGGAAACGAGTTTTGCGTCATTTTCGAGGTCAATTTCATTGACGGAAGCGCATTTTATATTTTCCAGACTCATTTCAGCATCGTTCCATTTTACAGAATTATCATCAAATGAAACGGGCTTTTGCGGGGTGAAAAGTTTGAGTTCGATTTTGTTTGAATTACTGTTGAGCATTGAGACAGTATCATTGACGATAACTTTGCCGTTTTTGCGGTCAACAGTGAATTTGCGGACGGCTTCTTTTACTCCGGCTTCGGGGCGATAAATTTTTGTGATGTCGAAAGTGATGAAGGGTGAATCAATATCCGGATTGAACTCTTTTATTTTTGCATGATATTCAATGCCTGCCATCTGATAATGACCGTTGATTTGCGGCGCATTGTGTCCCATGCCGCCTATCCACCAGATTGAATAGCGGTCCGCAGAGAAAGTTTTGCGGGTGTAAGTGCCTGCCCCTGCGTCAACGATAAGCGGTTTGCCGTTGACATAGACGGTAAATTGAGCCACATCGTTGTGGTTGTGACCTTCATTATTGTGTCCGCCTTTGATACAGCCGATGACACCTTGTTCGGGATTTTCGGGATTTTGGCGGGCAATAAAAATCTGTCTGTCCGCAAAATAACTTAAAGATCTGGTCTGAAATTTCAAACTGTCATTTTTTTCCGGCAGACGGAAAAGCATGAGGTAATCCATAATAGAGAGACTGCGGACAGCCTGTGCGTTGGTCATGCCTTCGATATTGGCTTTGCGGATATAATTCAAAACAAAAGATTTCATCAAGTCGCTGTTGAGATTTTCTCCGAAAGAATAGATAAGCCCCGGTGACAGATTGGTCATTTTTGCCTGAGCGTCAGAGTAGTTCAAATAATAATTGCCCGTCAAATTCAAATCGGTGATAAATTCACCCATACGGCGGATTTTCGGCTGTTTGAAAAAGTCATCATACAAACCGTTTGTTCTGCGGTTGAGGTAATCCATGAATTGAAACATCTGTCCTACGGACGGAGTCCAGTATTGCGGACCTTCATCACATGCACCGTCATTTTTGTAAACTCCGATGAATTTGTCAACGGCAGAGTGCATTTTCCAGACGAGTTTTGCGAGCCGCTGCGGGTCATCTTTGAGAACGTAAACTGCTGCGGCAAAAGAGTTGGAACAGCACCATGGAATCCAGTTGCTCGGGAATTTTATCTCTTTTTGAAGCCACCACGGTTCTTCGCCGTCGGCTTCAAGCGGAACGATTACGCGCTGAATAATTTCCTTTTTTATGCGGTCGATGAGAGCTTGAGAATAAGCCTGTAACTGCGGTTCAAGCATCTCAATTACAGCTGTAAGGATAAGTCCTGTCTGCGAGGCAAAAAGGTCAACCGGTTCGTTTTTGCATTTGAGCGGCACGGGGTCGGGGGGATTGTAACGCTCATGTGCGGGGAGAACCCATGTCGGTTCGGCAAGAATGTGCCACAATCCCTCGGCGATTTCTTCAATGTATTCGCCTTTGTTTTCCAGACATTCGGCAAAGGCGAAAGTTATCAGACGGTGGCGGCGTTCAAAATACGGCACTTCGTAATTTGTGCGGTTGCCGGTTCTGATAAATTGAGTGAAATGCTTGATAGAGCAATCGGGCCACGGCATGTTTTTGTCAGCTTTGGCTGCATTGATTAAGTAAAGAGCATACATTTTCTGCAAATCGCCTTTTGCAAAATTTTCCCATGCTTTACGGTCGGAGCAGGGCGGGAAACGCCGTACTCCGTCAGTGCTTTTGAACCGTTCCGTAAGCTGTTCCAATGTTGCAAAAGATTGCAGTGACGGCATGGATATTGATTCTTTTTCTCCGCCTGCAAGCAGAGTTGAGCCACATAATATCCCCATAATCAAACCTCTTGAAAAATTCATACAAACTAATTCATCTGTAAATGTCAGCGTTTTTTGCCGTCAGCAGACCAGCGGTTATTGTCATTGGTTATATCCTGCAATACGCCGCCTGCTTTGTAAACGTCAGTGACATAGTCCATGCCTGCTTTTGAAGACTTGATTGTTTCTACATGACCGTCAACACAAATGATATTGGACACTTTTTCGTTTGAGTGAAAAGGATAAAGTCCGAAATCTGTTGCTGCCTGTGCTTTAACATAATGGTGGGTACCTTTGTTGCCATAATCAGCGACTTCACCGAATGCAATTGTATTGGACGGATTGATGACAAAACCTATTTTTTTTGGACAATATGCATCATTTACGTTCTGTTGGAAAATTTGGCTTACTCCGTAATGAACGCCTTTACCTCTGCCGGCAGAATTGTTAAAATCATCAATGAATGCTTGAACATTATTTTGCGGATTTTGGTTTCTGCTGGGACAGTAAAAAATCTTTGTATCCTGAACAACACCTGCCAATACCAGAGAAACAGCACATTTTGCCTTCCATGAAAAAAATACATAGTCGTCACTGTCTCCTGCGTACATAACAAAACTTGTACCAAGCTGTTTCATATTGGAAATACATTTGGTGACTCTGGCACGGTCACGGGCGGAATTCAATGCGGGGAGCAGCATACCTGCCAGAATGGCGATGATTGCAATAACTACGAGCAGTTCGATAAGTGTAAATGCTTTTTTCATAATAATTTGCTCCTTTAAAAATGTTTTATTTTTGCACTTCTGTGATAACAAAATCTTCAACTAAAATAATACCTGTGCAATTTGCATTGTAGAGTGAGATTGAAAACGGTGCAGATGCATCAGCGGGGATAGTGTATACTTCGTTGATTTCATGAGCTTCTTCATCAGCGGGAATGTTGGTGCCGAGACGCAGAAGCTGAACATTTTTTTTGTTTTGGATGCCGAAAAGAACCATGCGGTGATTGTAAGCCTGTTTGCTCATGGGCGGAACTTTGGTCATATTGCATTTGAAGCGGTAGGTTTTTCCGGGTTTGAGTTCTTTCAAAGCGACAGAAGTTGAAGCGAATTTTTTGACTCCGAGACCTTTGAGTTCTTTTTCTCCTCCCCAGGGGCGGGTAACGATGGTTTCTTTTTCTGCGGCAAAAGCTGTTGCGGTAAAGCATGACAGCATTACAATCGTAAGCAGAAGTTTGAAGCAACTTCCTATAGTTTGTATTCTGACATGTTGTTTGAGGTTGTTTTTCATTTTTTATCCTTTCTGTTAAGGGTTGAATTTTTCAATTTTTAACCGCAGATGCGTAAGGCAAACCGCCTTGACATGTCTTGCAATACTTACTTTCTTTTTGCAAAAAGAAAGTAACAAAGAAAAACTTTTCTCCTTTCAAATTCTTCCGTTGTTTGAAGCCCGCC
>JAFVPG010000273.1 GCA_017505415.1 Lentisphaeria bacterium
ACTTGATGTTGTCGTTGCCAGCAATCTTTTCGGTGATATTCTGACCGACCTCGGTTCTGCCATGCTCGGCAGTATCGGCATTTCTCCCTCCGCCAATATCAATCCTGAATGTGATTATCCGAGTATGTTTGAACCCATTCACGGTTCAGCTCCCGACATTGCCGGCAAAGGCATTGCCAATCCGATCGGAACTTTCTGGGCAATTCAGCTGATGCTTGAACATCTGGGTGAATTTGATGCGGCAGCACTGCTCATGAAGTCAATGGAAAACGTTCTTGCTGAAGGCAAATTCCTCACTCCGGACATCGGCGGCAAAGCGACAACTACCGAAATGACGGATGCAGTTATCGCAGAAATTATGAAATAAAAAGGAAATAATTCATGAAATTCCTGAAAAAAATTCCATTGATATATCTCAATCTCGGAGCATTTGTTCTTGGCTGTATCGCCGGACTTGTTATTTACAAAATCGGCAATATTTACGGAGCAGATACATTAAAAAGTATTGTTGCAGTCATCGCTCCTTTCGGAAATATCCTCGTCAGCATGCTGAAAATGATTGTTATTCCAATCATCTTTTTCTCCCTTATTTCAGGAACTGCATGCATGCCGATCAAAACTTTCGGAAAAATGGGACTCGGTGTTTGCGCATGGTACTTTTTCACTTCGCTTTATGCGGCGGTTTTCGGCAGTATCATTGCCATTCTTTTCAATCCTACCTTAAAATCAGCCTCATCTCTTACCTCCGGACTCATGACCCAGGTTGAAGGCATGCAGAATAATTCGCTCAATGTCGGCAATGCCTTTTTGAATATTCTGTACAGTCTTTTTGCCAATCCATTCAAGGCTCTGGCTGAAGGAAATTTTCTGCCGGTCATAGTATTTGCCATTCTCTTCGGACTTGCGGCGCGAGTTGTGCTTGATACTGCTGAAGATGAACGTACAAGAACAACTGTTTCCGCCATGCTTGATGTTATTGACGGCTGTCAGAAAGCGATTTTCAAAATCATTGAATGGGTGATGAAATATTTCCCCGTCGGTATTTTTGCACTTACATCATGCAGTTTTGCACTTTACGGTATCACTCTTTTTCAATCTTATCTGCAAGTTGCAGCCTGTGTTATAACAGGAATTATTCTGATGATTTTTGTCTGTTATCCTGCAATGATTGCCATTATTTGCAAAGTGAATCCGTTCCCGATCCTCTGGAAATTGCGTGAACCTGTTCTTACCGCCTTTGTCACCCGTTCAAGCGCAGCAACTCTGCCAATTTCAATGCGAACCTCTGAGGAAAAACTTCATGTCCGCAAAGAACTTTCCGGCTTCACACTCTCTCTCGGAGCAACTATCAATATGGACGGAGTCTGTATTCATCTGCCGGTATTTGCAGTTCTTGCCGCCAATCTTTTCGGCTTTGAAATGACACTCGGTCAAATACTGGTCATGGTCATAAGCGTTGTCTTTGCCTCAATCGGTGCAGGCGGTGTGCCGGGAGGAAGTATTTTCCTGCTCTTTATGGTACTGGCAGGATTCAACCTGACTCCGGCTCAAACTTCAACTGTCATCGCCTTGGCACTCGGCATCAATCCGCTGCTTGACATGTTTGAAACCGCCTGCAATGTGACAGGTGACAACGTTGGAACATACGTCGTTGGCAAAAAACTCAATATGATAGAAGATAAATAAAACTTAACATATATAGAAGGATATAAAAAATGAAACTTACTGTTTTAGGAACTGCCGCCGCAGAGGCTCAACCCGCTTTTTTCTGTGAATGTGACACCTGCAGATACGCCCGTGAACACGGCGGCAAAGATGTCCGCAAACGCTGTGCATACCTGCTTGATGATGACACTTTCATCGACTACGGTCCGGACATCAATGCTCAAGTCATGATGTACGGCATTGACTGGACAAAAATCGACCGTATTATTTTTACTCATGCCCACAGCGACCACCTCGATCCAATCGAACTTATCTGGCGCAACAACGGATTCTCAAAAGTTACAAAAAATATTGACGTCTACGGCGACACTGCAGTTCATGAAAAAATCAAAAATGTACTCAATTACGAAAACTCAAAACTCATAGAAAATCAAGTCCGTCCCGGAGATATTTTCAAAGCCGGTGACATGGAAGTCCTCGCCCTGCGCGCCGATCATGATCCGAATTCCACACCGCTAAATTATGTCATTACCCGCAACGGCAAATCACTTCTCATTGCCAATGATACCGGGTTCTGGAACGATGAAAACTGGGCACTCATCAAAAATTACGGCAAAAAACTTGACTTTGCTGTAATTGAATGTACCACAGCATTTCTCCGTGACCAGTCTCAGGGACATATGAGCAATAAATATACCATACTCTTCCGTGACAAATTGATCGAAATCGGCGTTGCAGACAAAAACACCCGCTTCATAACCAATCATTTTTCACATAACGGTGCCCCGCTTCAAAAAGATCTTGAAGCCTTCTTCGTCCCGCAGGGAATTGAGGTTGCTTATGACGGAATGGTGATTGAATTCTGAGCTTGAATGAAAAAATTCATCTTTTTTTCACTTTATGCACTTGACAAATAAAATCTGCTATGTTATAGTAACGTTAACGAGAACGGTCTTGTGTTACAATAAAGAAAGGTTTATTATGAAAAAGTTTTTGCTCGCATTAAGTTGTTTCACTCTCGGTTCTGCCGCTTTCTGTGCAGATGTTCTGGTCAAAAACGGAAACTTTGAAGAAGGCTTGAAAAACTGGGTCGTTCCCGGCTGGATAAAAAATGCCGCAACGCCCATTCTCGATAACAGTGACATGCCAGGTCCCGGCAAAGCTTCATTGAAACTTGTCGCCACAGATGGCAAGCTGCCGATTATTTTTCAGAGCCTGAAATTCCCCGCCAATGTAAAACAATACAAAATCTCTTTCAAAGCAAAAACCGAAAAACTCAGCGACTGGGGATTTGTAATCGTCTACATCACCAGCGATAAAGTCAAAAAAAGATGTTTTGAAAAAGTTATAGGCTCAGGCAAAGGCGTGAGAAACAGTTTACCATGGACAACCTACTCCGGAATCATCAATGTACCTGATGAAGCTCTCGGCAAGACAGGAAAAATAACCGTTCAATTCGGCTCGAAAGTGACCGGAACTGCGTGGTTCGATGATATAACGGTCGAACCGGTAACAACAACTGAAGAAAACAAACAACCGGCTCCTGCAAAAGCGGAAGCCGGCAAAAAAAAAATAAATACATTTTTTGCTGACGCAATCGACAGCGATTTAAATTTAATGCGTTCACGCTGGGAACTTATATCCTGGATTCCGGACGCAGGTTATACGGACAGTCCCAATTTGAACTTCAAAGGCACTATTCCTGCCGGAAAAGTTCTGGCATTCACTCAACGCTGCATGAGTGTCCATACAAATTGTGACGGTCCGTTCCGTTTTTATACCAAACTGAAAGTTGCCGATGCCGCTTCACCTTATGTTGCAATAAACACCTTTCCGCAAAATACAACCCTCAAGGCAAATTACAAAACATACGTTCTCCGTCCCATCGGTAAAACTGCCGACGGCTTCACTGAATTTGCCGGCGATTTCATCGTACCCGATCAGACAGCCGAACTGCGTGTTTCTATCCGCACTCTCAAAAAACAATCTCAACCTCTTGCCGTTGAAATCAGAGACAGCAAGCTCAGTCCTCTGGTCATTCCCGGCAGCAAAATTGAACTTTTCCAGATAAACAATGGCGGAAAACAAGGACTTTTCCTGCCTTCAGAAACTCCAGCCGCCGAACTCATTTTCCGCAACCAGACAAAATCTGCGGCAAAGCTCAATATGCAATGTTCAGTTTATGACTATTTCGGCAAAAAAGTCAAAGATTTTTCATGCAATTTCAATTTGCCTGCTATGAAATTCACTAAATGTCCCATCAAAATCGAAGGTTTGACTCAAAATGGTTTCTATGCTGTTGAATGTAATTATCTGACAGACAACAAAGCAGGCAAAGCTGATTTCAGTTTCGTCAAAGTATCGCCGCCGCCGCAAAAACCTGACCACACCTTTGGCATAACCTTTATGGCTGATACCAATGAACGCAACTCACAGGCCATGCAGCGGATGGGCGCATCAGTAAAAGGTGTGCGTATGGCATGGCGCGAAATTGAACGTCCGGATGGAAGTTATGACTGGACAGCTATTGACCGGGCAGTAGATTCATGCTTGCGCAACAATATAAAAATGGTAGGCGGCTTTGAAATTTTCAGCGATCATATCCCCAAAAAATATTATGACGCCGCCAAAAAACGTCAGGGCAGCACCGTCGATGAAAAATTTGATAAAGCATATTTCGATGCGGCACGCAAATTTGAACTTGCCGCCCAGAAACGTTATCAGAAACATATCAGAGAATGGGCATATTTATCTGAAATTGACCTCCTGAAAGGTATTTATCCATATGAAGCTGACCATTATGTAAAAAGAATCCGTCATGCCGCTGCCGAACTCCGCAAACAACAGCCGGAAATGATTCTGACCGCAATCGGATGTTCCGGCGGTGACGGCCGCAACCTTCCCCGCTACAAAACCCTCCGCATGCTCTGGCAGAGACTGCATGATGTCCTCGACGGTGTATCGCTTGACCAATACACCATGCCAAGCACTTACGGTCCCGGCAATCAGCCCGTCGACTCCGAAAGCGGCATGCTCCGCGAAATGATGCTTGAAGCATACAAAATCATCTCCGCCAACGGAAAAACAGAATTGACCATTGACGAAAAGGGACCGCATATCGTTTACTCCCTCCCCATGAACAATGAATATGCACGCAATATGGCAAATGTCGTTGCACGTGACTACGTCGTTATAAAAAGTCTGCCGGTCAAGCACTGGCTGTATTACGGCTGGAACCGCTGGCGCGACGGCGGCGAACTTGATTACGGGCTGTGGAAAAAAGCATCTCCACGCCATACCGTTTCCGCATACGCCGCCACCGCCCGCATACTCAACCATGTCAAATTTGTCAAAAAAGCAGATTTGCACAAAAACGTTCCAGTCTATATCTTCAAAAAAGGCGGCAAAACCCTTGCCGCCATCTGGCGCAGCGGTAACGGCAAAGATATTTCCATGCTTATTGATCTGCCGCCGTCAAGTGTTCTCGTGAATGTTGAAGGAAAAGAAACTGTTCCTGCAAACTCAAAAACAACTCCGCTTCTCACCGATGCACCTCTCTATATTATCAGTGACTGTTCACCGGAAGCAATGGAAAAAGCTCTGAAAAATTCCTCTATGAGTCTGCCTGAACTCCAAGTTGAAATGAGTCAGATAAACAACAGAGAGATTGCAGTTTATCTCAACAACCTTACATCTGCTCCTCTGAAGGTAAATTGCACTCTCAACAACCGGAATGCGGCTCAAACCACTATTCCTGCACAAGGAATCAAAAGCATTATCATCCCTGCTGACAAAACTTCAAATAAAGCAGATTTGACCGTAACCACAGCAAAAGGATTCACTTACAATAAGAAAGAAACTTTTGACAATATCCCCGTCAAACGCACAAAATCCATGGCTGATTTGAAAAAATCCGCACCGGTTTTTGTCCTTGACAAAGCAGAACTTCATCTCAATAATATCGACTTTGCCGCCAACCGGCACTACACCGGCAAAGAAGATTGCAGCGTTGAAGTACGCATGGGATATGATGCCAATAATCTTTATATGAATGTCAAAGTTCAAGACGATATTCATGTCAATGAGCAGACACGCCATTTTATGACCTGGGCAGGCGACTGCATTCAGTTTGCCTTTGACTCTGCTCATGATGCAAAACTGAAAAAAATGCAGGGCAAAAGCACAATCTGTGATGACGA
>JAFVPG010000274.1 GCA_017505415.1 Lentisphaeria bacterium
GCCTGACCGGTTTCGTACTGCTGGACGGCACAGTAGATGATGGCTTTTGCGACGTCGGTGGGGAGGCAGCCGCGGTGCATGGGGATTTGTTTTTCGTAGTGTTCTTTGACCTGAGCGACGTTGGTTGCGCCGGGGACTTTACCGCTCTGGAGGTACTGGACGAAGAGACCTTTTACGGGATCGCTCCACAAGGGACCGTCGAAGAAGTTGCCGGGGCAGACGGAGTTGACTTTGATTTTGTCGCTGACGAGTTCGAGGGCGAAGCTCTGGGTCAGACCGATAGTACCGAATTTACTGCCGGCATAGGCGCCGTTGCGGTTGGAGCCGACGAGACCGGACTTTGAGTTGACCTGAACGATGTCGGTCCAGAGACCGGTTGCGCTGTTCTGGAGAGACATGACACGTGCAGCATATTTGCAGCAGAGGTAGTAACCGTTGTAGTTGATATTGGTAACGAAGTCCCAGTCTTTCTTTTCAAACATTTTGACAGAACCGGAACGGACGACACCTGCATTTGCAACGAAGAGGTCGATGCCGCCGTAAAGTTTGGTGATTTCCTGAACCATAGCTTCAACAGAGGCTTCATCAGCGACATTGACAGCGACGCCGGAAGCGCCTTTGCCGAGTTTGAGGGCGGCATTTTTTGCACCTTCAACGTTGACGTCGGCGATGACAAGATCAGCACCTTGGGCGGCGAGAACTTCAGCGATACCGTAACCGAACCCCTGTGCGCCGCCGGTTACGACAGCGACTTTACCGGCGAGAGCTTTATCTGAACCTGCGGCATTGACTTTGCTGCGGTATGATTCGACTTCCCAGTTTTCGATGAATTCACGGAAAACGTCTTCGAGGTAATGGACACCGCCGAAAGCGGAGGTAAGTTTTTCAACGAGAGCTGCATCTTTGGCAAGAGTGAGAACAGTCATTGCCTGAGCATGAGATGCTCCTGCGGTGAAAACGGCTTTGCCGGGAATGGCGGCAACTTTGGGGAGATAACCTTTGTCAGTTTTGAATGCATTGACGGCATCTTTGGTGATTTCATCAGCAGAGAGTGCGAAAGATTTTGCATAAACGATATGGTCGGGAGTAAGGGGACCTGCTGCGACTTTGAAGGGGGCGGAACTCATGACGGAAACAACAGCGTTTTCGCCTGCCATGTAACCGCGGAGCAGAGGTGCATTTGCCATAACAGATTCAGTATCGAGTTCAGCGGTGAAATCGACTTCCATGGTGATATTTTTTGCGGCATAGCATGCTTTGAGAGTGGACATGATGTTGTCATAAAGAGCATTGATGCCTTCTGCAGAATCTGCGCCGACGAAAACACCGTGATTCTGGAGGAAAATCACTGCGGGAGCTTTGCCGTTTTTGGCTTTATATTCTGCATTGAGGTCATAAACGGTTTTTGCAAGAGTGTAACCGGGGTCAACGTAGGGTACGAAAAGAGCTTCCGGGAAAAGTTCAGCGCATGCTGAAGCAGCATTGACAGAGCATGTCATGCCGTTGACAGCAGCGGGATGGAGGTGAACGATATATTTGAAATCCATAAGTTCGTGAAGGGGAGCTTCAACAGAGGGACGGCCGCTTGAATCGGGAGCGACTGCAAAAGCCATAAGGCGTTTGATTTGAGCTTCACGTTCATCTTTGGAGGCAAAATCCTTGAGATCGAAGCATTGACGGATTATCGCCCGTTCCATTTTGACGAAATCTTTTTCGGTTATGGCGGCGAGGCTTACGCCGGAGGGTTTGACATAGAGATATTTTTCATCTTTGAAAGAGGTATTGCCGCCTCCTGCAAGGACGAATTCGGGATTGCTGCCGTATTGGTTTGACAACTTGCATATTTCCTGCAATGACATGATAAAAACTCCTGTTTACGATTTGGAATATTGTAAAAAATGCGGCTGTTATCAAGCCGCATATTTTGAATTATTTACGTTTTGAGAGAACATCTTTCTCATAGTCTTCGATAGCTTTGACATAGTCGGTGCCGACGGGAACTCCTGAACGGGAGCAGTATTCGTCCCAGACTGCAGCGAATGGCAGAGATTTGAATTCTTCCATGAGAGCGAGACGGGCGGTGAAATTGCCTGTATTTTCAGCTTTTGCAAGCAGTTCTGCGGGTTCGAGAGCTGCCATGAGCAATGCTCTTGACATGTTGCGTGCGCCGATGCTCCATGCTCCGATACGGTTGATGGATGCGTCAAAGTAGTCAAGACCGATATGAACTTTTTTATCATAATTGTGACGGATTATCTCCTGTGCAATGGCGATAAGTTCATCATTGAGAGTTACGACATGGTCACTGTCCCAACGGACACCGCGGCTGACGTGCAGCAGGATTTCATCTCCGAAAAGGAGTGCGCTGGAAATTTTGTCGGAGATGACTTCGGTCGGATGGAAATGACCGGCATCGAGACAGAGGAGAATTTTTCTGGTAGTGGCATACCCCATGTAAAATTCATGAGAACCGACAGTGCAGCTTTCTGCACCGATACCGAAAAGTTTTGATTCAACTGCATCTTTGTTGTAAGCAGGATCGATTTTTACGGAGAAAATTTCATCAAGAGACTGCATCAGGCGCTGACGGGCGGCAAGACGATCGAAAGGAGTATCTTTGAAGCCGTCGGGAGTCCAGAAATTGGTGATACAGGTATTGTTGAGTTCTTTCCCGAATTCAGCGGCAATTTTGCGGCATGCGATACCGTGTTCGATCCAGAACTTGCGGATGGATTCATCGGGGTTGCTCAAAGTGAAACCGCTTGAAGCCATTGGATGTGAGAAGAAAGTCGGGTTGAAGTCAAGACCGAGGTCATTGGCTTTTGCAAAATCGATCCAGTTGCGGAACTGTTCGACGGTAAGTTCGTTGCGATCGACTTTTTTGCCGTTCATTTCAGCATAAATAGCATGAACATTGAGGCGTTTTTTGCCGGGCACAAGAGAGAGAACCTTGGTAATATCGGCGCGAAGCTCTTCCGGGGTGCGTGCAACACCGGGATAGTTCCCTGTGACGGCGATACCTCCGTCGAGAGAGCCTGCATTTTCAAAACCTCTGACATCATCGCCCTGCCAGCAATGGAGACTGACGGCAATATCATCGACACGTTTCATGGCTTTTTCCACATCGACACCGAGGTCGGCGTAGATTTTTTTTGCGGCATCAAATGAATTCATAGTTACCTCTTTCAGGGTTAAAGGTTTAATAATAGAAAATATATACGTGTAAATGTATATCTTTTTTTTTGAAAATCAAGTCATGAATGAAAAAAAGATGCAGAAATAAGCATAAATATTTAAAGTGCATTGAATTGTAAAGACAAATCTGCCGGTACCGATGTCTGTATAATTTCAGCATTTGATGCAAATATATGCTCTTGTACATCTGTCCGGAATAAAAAAAACGGGCTGCTGCTTATTTTTTGAGATTTGCAACAGCCCGAATGAAATCAATTCGCTGAATTTTTATTTCAGGAAATTTTTGATAAAATCTGACATTTCAGTTTTGTTGACGCATTTGGTATGAATAACTTTTTTGTCATGCAGATTTGCCAGCGGGGCGGGGATCGGGGTGCCGGAAACTTCAGAAAGTCTGGCAAGCATGGCAAATTCATCATCACATCCGTTGTCGCTGAGAGCAGGGAGAACGGCAGATGCAAATTTGTAAGGTGATGCAGTTGAAGCAATTACGCAGGGAGTTGTATCTCCGGTGGCATTTTTGTACTGCTGATAGACATTGACGGCAACGGCGGTGTGAGTGTCACACAAATAGTGGTATTCATCAAAAAGATTTTTGATGGTTGCGGCGCAGTCTTTGTCATCACAGAATCCGCCGAAAAATTCTTTCTGCAATTTTGCAAGAACATCATCGGAAACTTTGTAAGAGCCTTTTTCTTTCAAATCTTTCATAAGACTGCTGATGATTTGTGCATCATTGTCATACAGATGATAAAGCATGCGTTCAAGATTTGAGGATATGAGAATATCCATTGAGGGGCTGGTGGTCTGATAAAATTCACGGTTGCGGTTATATTCGCCGGTGGATATGAAATCAGTCAGAATTTTGTTGCGGTTGGAAGCGCAGATGAATTTTGCGATGGGAATTCCCATGTTTCTGGCATAAACTGCGGCGAGGATATTGCCGAAATTACCGGTGGGGACAACGACGTTTATTTTGTCTCCAATTTTGATTCTGCCGTCTTTGACCAGGTCGCAGTAGGCGGATACGTAGTAAATGATCTGGGGAACGAGACGTCCGAAATTGATGGAGTTTGCAGAAGAGAAGGCTTTTTTGCTTTCAGAGAGAAATTTCTGCATATCGGCATCGGAGAAGATATTTTTGACACCGGTTTGGGCATCATCGAAGTTTCCTTCAATAGCACAAACTGCAACGTTTGAGCCTTTTTGGGTGGTCATCTGCAATTTCTGCATTGCGCTTACACCGTCAACGGGGTAGAAAACGATGATTTTTGTATTGGGAACATCGGCGAAGCCTTCGAGAGCGGCTTTTCCTGTATCGCCGCTGGTGGCAACAAGAATTACTTTTTCCTCATCGGGAGAGACTTTGGCGGCGGCGGTGGTCAGCAGATGGGGAAGTATCTGGAGAGCCATATCTTTGAAGGCGCATGTCGGTCCGTGCCAGAGTTCAAGAATGTGCATATTGTCATTGAGAGAGGTCAACGGAGCGGGAATATCGTTGTCGAAATTGCCGCTGTAAGCACATTCAACACAATGGTCGATTTCAGCTTCTGTGTAATCATTGAGATAATATGACAGAACTTTTTTTGCCCGTTCTTTGTAGCTCATATTTATAAGTTTGTTCAAAGTTTCAGCATCAATTTCAGGAAATTCTGAGGGGACGAAAAGTCCGCCGTCTTCTGAAATTCCCTGTGCGACAGCTTGTGCTGCAGTAACATTTTTGGCTGCTCTGGTACTGGTAAAATACATAAGAAAACTCCCGTTAAAGTTGAAATATTGTCTCTTAATATACTATAAAAAACAAAATTATCAAGGTGCTGTACGAAATAACTGTATTTTTTTCATTGTTTTTGTTTTATGGTTGTATTGTGTTTTGCTTTTGGAAAATGCAAATCATTTTTATTTCGATATATTTATGATTTTCAATTTGTTTTTTCGATAATTTATGATAGCTTAAAAGCAGGGAAAGATAAATGGATCATTTTTTACGGATTTTTTTCTGCATTGTGATCCAATTATGTCTCGTGATATGCAAGATATGAAAATTATCAGTACTTTATATTTTAGAAACAAGTTCTGATTATCTCCTCAACTACTCCTTGTTCTCCTCAAAATTCCTCAGCCGTGTTGTCTTCAGACAACAAAATCAAATCAGGGGACAATTATTGAAATTGTTCCGGAAACAAAAGAAAGTTAAGGGGATTTATTATGAATCATACCGTACAGAGAGACGCAATTCTTAAAGAACTGCGCATGAACCACGAACATCCGACAGCAGATAAACTTTATGAGAATCTGCGGAAAAAATTGCCGCAGATAAGCCTCGGAACAGTTTATCGCAATCTTGAACAGATGGCAAAAATGGGGACGATCCGCAAATTGTCGCTTTCCGGTCATCAGAAACGTTTTGACGGCGATCTTTCTCATCATTTTCATATCCGTTGTCCGAGATGTGATACTATAACCAATATCAAAATAGATGCTTTGAACAGTATTGACAATGCTTTCAAAAATGTTATTAAGGATATAGGTTGTGAAAATTATTACTTTGAACTTACTAATATGTGTCCCGAATGCCGTGCTGCCGCAGAGGCGGAAAAACGTGCCGAGATGCCCAAAAAAAGAGAGGTGTTGACATGGCGGTAAAATTAAATCAGATCTATCTCTGCAAACAGTGCGGAAATCTCGTTGAAGTTGTTCATCCCGGAGTCGGTGACTTCAGCTGCTGTAACGAAAAAATGACTTTGCTTGTTCCGAATACTGTCGATGCAAAACATGAGAAACATGTTCCCGTTGTGAAGCGTTACGGCAATATCTGTCATGTAATGGTCGGCTCTGAAGCTCATCCTATGATGGTTGAACATCACATCGTATGGATAGAGATCAGGTTCAATGATGTTGTAATACGCAAATTCATGAAACCGGGCGATCCTGCAGAAGCAGAATTTTGCGGTGTTCCTGATGATGTGGAGGTAACTGCACGGGCGTATTGCAATTTGCATGGTCTCTGGAGTTCATGTAAAACTTGCGAAAACTGAAAAAAATCCCTTTCTGTGATTGCATTTTTTACTTTGATTGCTATATTATCCACATAATTGAGGTGAAATATCTGCTGCCGGCGCAGAAAATTGCCGAGCAGAAAGGGATTTTTTATGAAAGACTATTTGAAAGCTGTTCAAATAAGTGAAAAAGTTTATTATGTCGGTGCGATTGACTGGAATGTGCGCAGTTTCCACGGATACCGTACCGGCAGAGGTACAAGTTACAATGCTTTTTTGATAATTGATGAAAAAGTCACTCTGATAGATTGTGTCAAAAAACCGTTTTTCAATGAGCTTATGGCACGCATTGCTTCGGTTATTGATCCGTCTGAAATTGATTACATTGTTTCAAATCATTCAGAACCTGATCATTCAGGATGTTTGGTCGATGTGGTAAATGCAGTAAAACCGGAGAAGGTTTTTGCTTCTGTCATGGGAGAAAAAGCGCTCAAAGCTTACTATGGTGAAGATTTTGAGGTCACACCGCTGAAAACCGGAGATGTCCTCGATCTCGGAGAGAATAAATTGAGTGTGCTTGAAACCCGTATGCTGCATTGGCCGGACAGTATGGTTGCTTATCTTGACAAAGATAAGGTGCTTTTCAGTCAGGATGCTTTCGGTATGCATTATGCCACTGCAAATCTTTTCGCTGATGAAAATGATTATTCAGTGATGACTTATGAGGCAAAAAAATATTTTGCCAATATTCTGATGCATTTGACAAATCAGGTGCGGGGAGCAATAAAACAACTTGGTGAACTCAACCTTGATGTTAAAATCCTTGCTCCCGATCATGGACCTTTGTTCAGGACTCCTGAAAGTATTGCTTTCATTCAGAATCTTTATGCCGCTATGGCGTCAGGTGACAGAGGCAGAAAAGCTGTCGTTTTTTATGCTACCATGTGGGGTTCCACTGAAAAAATTGCAACCGCTCTCGCTGACGGTATCCGCAGCGCAGGCGTTGAAGTTAAAGTAAGTGCTATTGGTGCTTCAGACCGCAGTGACATTATGACTGATGTTCTGGATGCCGGTCTGGTTTGTGTCGGTTCTCCGACTATGAATAATCAGATGTATCCATCTGTGGCAGACGTGCTTACTTACCTCAAAGGTTTGTTGAGAACAACTAACAAAATCGGGTATGCATTCGGCTCTTTCGGCTGGAGCGGTGAAGCTCCCAAAAAGATTCAGGCAGAACTCGAATCTATGAAATTTGAATTGCCATTTGAACAGAAATCAACCAAGTACAATCCTTTTGCTGAGGATTTGGCTGAATATTTTGAACAGGGCGCCGCTCTCGGAAAAATGCTTCTTGAAAGCGGCAAATAAGAAAGGAAAATATTATGAAAAAATATGTATGCACCATGTGCGGTTATGTCTATGACCCCGAAAAAGGCGATCCCGTAATGAATATCGCTCCCGGAATTGCCTTTGAAGATCTGCCTGAAAATTGGACCTGCCCGATTTGCGGCGTCAGAAAAGACGATTTCCGTGAACAGGAATAACCACTTCCTGCACAAGTGAACGACTGTCCCGTCGGTTTAACTGTGGACAAAGAAAGCTGTTTCCCTTACTTTATTTTCAAAAAAAGAAAGTAAGACAAAGAAAAATTATCTTTGGGAGACGGCTTTTTTTATTTTCAGATTTGCCCTGTTCCCGTTGAGGGGAGATAGTTATTGCATTCTTTTTGCAGGGGCTGGTTGCCCCTCCGCAAGGGGATGGGGATATCCATCACCATTTTGTTACGCTGGCGCGCTCTCCTGTCCTGTTGGTAACTTTGATAAATAGCGAATGCAATGCAAAATACTAATACTTTCTTTTTTTGAAAAAAGAAAGTAACAAAGAAAAAATAATTCACCTTTAAAATATCAGTGTAATACGTTGCCCAATGGCTGATTACAGCGCCTGCGCTTCGCTCCGGCTTATATGAGGCGTTTA
>JAFVPG010000275.1 GCA_017505415.1 Lentisphaeria bacterium
GATCATTATGTAAGGTTAAATATTCCAGATTTTTCCGTGCAAGTTCCACGCCGAGTTCTGCGGCTTGGGAAAAATATTTTTTTGCCAGTTTCAAATTCTGCTTGCAGCCGATACCGCAAAGATAAGTGATGGCAAGCCGGTTCAAAACCGGAGCATAATTCATTTTACGTCCCCGATAACAGAGCTGATGAATTTCCCGTTCTTTCGCCGGAGAAATCCCGAAATCGGCAGTTTTAGCACAAATACAGGCATAATAAAGTTCCGGATCGCCGGAAAGTGCAGCCTTTTTCATAACCGCCCAATCCGGCGAAATTTGCAAATATCCTGTCAAAAACAGAGCCGTCATATCGCCATTATCAGCTTTTTTTTGCAAATCAGCAAGATATTTGATTTTATTTTGTTGTTCAAGCAGGTTGAACTCATCAATAAATTTATCGATTTTCATTTTACGCTCCTGTATGACTCATCATTTCCACTACCGAACAATCACTGCCGCTATTGCGCATCTGCATCAACGCTCTGCCGAGAATATTTTTCCCTTCGCCTTTACGGTTCTGCCCCCAGAATAAATCACTGCCGGAAAGATGAATCAACTCCAGTGTACCAGTTTGCATCAAGCGTTTCCTTGCCAGTGTGCTGGGAGCAAATTTTACATTCAGCATAGTTGCCATTGCTTGAAAAGTCCGCAACGCCTGATGGGAACGCTGTTTATTTACTTCTGAAAAATTCACATCCGCAAGGCGTTTGGCTGTGCCGGGAGTTTCTGCGTCGACAATCATTCCATACACATTTTCATCTTCCTGCAAGCCATTTTTCGCAAACTTGGCGGCTTGGTAGAAATGTTCCCCTGATTTCCATATTTGCCCGTTGATTTCCAAAGGTTCGGTATGAAAATTGGAAAAAATATCAAAATAAGGCGTGCGGCTGTTGAAATAAAGTTTTCCTTCCACCGCATCTGCAAGCAAAGCCATCGCATAAGGATATTCTCCGGTGAACCGCCGTCCATCTCCGGCAGGAGAATCTTCACGACCGTCATTAACCAGCAAATCAGTATATTTCACCTTACAGCAAAGTGGATCGGCAAGCAAATTCCAGATGTAATCAGAATAACGGGGATCACCCTCCGGAACATCCTCCGGAAAAGTTTTGGCAAGCAGTCTTACTTTGTCAAGTAATATTTCAGGTACGCCGATTTCAGTGAGTTCATCAACATTACTGAACTCCCCATAATCATGTGCCAACGCCACGATTTTTTCCGGAAGCGACTCAACTTTGCTCATCACTTCCAGAGAATGCAATATATACGGCATCCCGTTCCGCCCGACCTTGCCGGAATAAACATCCACACAATGTTTTAAAAGCCTCTCAAAAATAAATTTCATAAGAATCCCCTCATGCTCTTTGCTATAAGAGAGACTTTGAGAGTCAAAAAATGACAGCCCCAACCTTGTCCTGTTGTCAAAAAAATAAACTATTCAGACTTTACGCTTTGTTTTATCCGGTAATTCGGCTATGACTTCAAACAATTCTTTGGGAATTTCCATCTGGATTGTAAAAGCATCTACGATAATGCCCTTGACTTTCTTATTAGCCATTGCCATATTCATCGCTTCAAAGAAAGGTTTTTCAATTTTTGAAAAATGACTGCCATATTCTTCACCCATTTGTTCAACATTGGAAAATACCGGAAAATAGAAAACATCTTCTCCGGCCCAGGAATCCTGGAAAATATCCGGTTCGAGTCTCATGTCTTCCTCTAAAGATAAAGTGCTTCCGGCAGTTACTTTTCCTGAAAGAATTTTTTCTTCATCCAGTTTACCCATTTTTGCAGTACATGGAATCCACACATAACTATCCCGCAGACATAACAATACAGCAATAAGGCTTTCCTGATCCCGCTTTTGCATAAACTCACTCATCAAAAGCCGTAATATATAATCGTGCGGTGCATCCTGATGATTTTTTTCCATAATGTTATTACCTTTTCGTTAAGACATTTCAAAAGTACTCTTTTGTTTTTTTATAAAAAAGTTCTGTGTCTTTTAATTTACAAGCAATAATTATTTATGAAAATCCGATTTTAAATCAATCGTGTGTTTATTTATACCAATTCTATCACCACGTCGCACCTTATATGTTCTATCTAGAGAACCTCTGAAAACTCCTTTGGAGCGATGCGGTTTTGCAAGAACCATAATTCCCTTATCTAAAATTCCTATTTGTGTCATTTTTAAAGCATTGTTCGTGTTTATCAACGAATCTCTCTCGTGCTCCAAACATACCTTAAATTTTCCTGCAGATTCTCGCGAAAGTTTTTCTATGTTTATCCATGGTTGTTGTGTTTGTTTTGATACAAGTGCATTTTGAGAAAAATAAAAGTGCTCTGAAAAAAGTATTTTTGATATTGCGAAATATACTCTAGTAAATTCAAACTTTATATCATCAATAGAACAATATTGCCAATTGTCTTTAATCCTTTTTTTTATTTCCTCAATTTCCGGATATAGCTTTTTATATTTCTTAAAAAAAACTATCCCAGTGGGTGTGTTATTTGATTTGTAGTAATCAAGAGTTTGTTCTATTTTATCCAACCCAAATATTCCAGTAGTTCTTCCGTATATGATTGATAGCAAATCTGTATCTTTTAATATTTTATCAAAACTTGTATTGTGAATATTGTAAAACAATTTTAAGTTTATATGATATTCTTCTGGCAAAATAGTATTTAATTTTAAAATTGTATCGCAAAAATCATCACGATATTGATCTAATTCCTTATGGCAAACCAAAAGAACATTATTTCTTTGTGTGGAATTTTCGCAATTTTCTTTTTTTTCAATACGGGCATTCAATGATTTTATTTCAACTGGCATAATATTTAATTTCTTGAAGTCATATAACAAAATATTATCCACATAAATACTTGTTCCTTCAACCCTTAGTAAATCGAGGTTGTACTGTTGTTGTATTTTTTGATTTATCATAACAAAGAATTTCCAAGATAAATCATTACATGATGTGAAGTCATGACATAAATCTGGAAATTCTTTTTTTGTTTTTTCTCTAAATATTTTCATATCGGAATCTTCGGAAGTCGGATCAAAAAATATTTCCATTGCTTGCTTCCCACATTCGTAATTTGCTCGGGCTGCTTGCAATTCCTCCAATGTATGCTCGCCACGTTTATCTCGAAATAAAAGTACTACTAACTGGGAGTTGTTTAAAGATTCCGTAAAATAATCTTGTACACGGTTTTGTTTTAGTACAGGAAGATGATGTTCGCAACGGTTTAAGATTAGCTCTATCCCCCTGTTACGCAATGAATTTTTCAGTAATATGCAACATGCCGAAATTCTATTCCGTTCTTTCAGAAGTTCCGAAGAGGAGGCGAGAAATATCTCCAATTTATTCATTTTTTATCTCCATGAAATAAAACAATTATCATATATCAATTTTTTTCTGTTATTAACTTGAAAAGTTGTATTTCTTTCCTTAATGGTTCGATCTGTGTGGTTCGCAACTGCGAATGTTTTTCTGCGATGGCTTGGCGTTGGGCAATTTCAAGATTGTACATATTCAACGCTTCGGCTTGGCGGGTCGCGAAGGCAGTTTTGGTGTCGGCGTAGGCTGATTGGAAAGCATTTATGATACCTTCTCGCAAAACTCTCATGCGCTTTTCCTGTTTTGCCAATATGGAGTTTTTGGTTTCATTTTCTGAATTATTCCCCAAAACTATATTTTGCGTCAATTCTTTTTTCAGTTCTTCACGGATGAATTTTTCCCGCTTATCGGTTCCCATCCCTTCACCGGCGGCAGCTCCGATAACTCCACCCAAAAATCCACCGATGGCGGTTCCAACTCCAGGGAAAATGAAACTGCCGATCGCGGCTCCTATCGCTGCTCCTGTAGCAGAACCTATCCAGACATCTTTGCTGATTCCAGGAGTTTTCGCCACAACGGAATCTACAAAATCTGTTGCCATCACATCTGTTCCAATTACCGGGGTTGGAACCGGCAAGCCGGAAAGCAGCGGTTGTTCTTCCAACAATAACTCCCATTCTTTTTCTGTATTGCGGATGATCTTTTTGATTTTTGAATCCATCAATGAATTAAATGCAGCATTTTCACCAGAGCGTATATCATTCGCCCAGTTGGTCGCTTTGGGCAGGACAACTTCGGAAAACACCTCATTGACGATTTGTTCATTCACATCCTGCCGGACTTCATTGAGGTGGACGTTTGAAATCCGCACAGCCGCTTTTTCGGCGACTTCATCAATGCTGGCAACAATGACTTGCTCCCAGTAATCCAGTGCAAGACTTCGGTCAATTACCGCATCATCAAGAATATCCAACTCGTTATCACAGAAAGTTTCAAATTGCTGAAGTTTTCTTTCGGCAGCTTCAAAGTCAGTTCTGACTTTTTCTTCATCATCCAGTGCAGCTTGCTCAATGACCTGTAAATCAGCTTCCACCTGTTTGAGCAATTCTATGACTTTTTCGGAACCATTGTCGATCAAAATGGATTTTGCTTTTTGTTCAATGACGGCATTTTCCAGCTTTTCAATAATTTTATCCAGTCCGCTGAGTTCCCGGATAAATGCAATACCGCTTTTGTCTTTGGCAAAAAGGTCAAAGTTCATTTGTTTCAAAAGCATAGAAGAATATCCGTAAGTGTGAATGAGAATATCCTCTACTTTGCTTTGAATAATAATTTCAGTATCAAGTCCCTGCAAGCGTTTCGGAGCATGGCTCTTGATCGTCTGGATCGAGTGTTCATCCAGAGTGTCATCCATAAGTTTTTCTGCTTGTAACGCCAATAAAGCAAGCAATGCGTTGTACACATGGAAATCGTTGGCAGTCGCCTTGCTTTTCAGTTTTTTCAGCGTTTTAACATAGTCAGGTATAATGTGCGTTTGAATGTTGTCATCGTTGTTGGCAATAGAGTTTACGGTAAAGAAAATGTGTTTGTTTTTGAGTTGCAAAAGTTGCCCGGCGTATTCAATATCGCTTTGC
>JAFVPG010000276.1 GCA_017505415.1 Lentisphaeria bacterium
ATACAAAAAAACAGGGGTATTGCAACCATTTACGAGTTTTTGCAACACCCATATATTGTTATTTATTCTCAGAGTTTATGAATCAGATTTTTCATAAATTCACGGACTCTCTGGAACACAGCGTACAATGCCGGTGTAAAGACAATACCGATCAATGTTGCCAGCAGCATTCCATAGAATGTAGTAATACCGATAGCCTGACGTGAACCCGCACCGGCACCACTTGCAATAACCAGCGGAAATACACCGAAAAGGAAGCTCCATGCAGTCATAAGCACAGCTCGGTAACGCAAGTCAGCTCCTGCCATCGCTGCATCATAAATTGATTTGCCGTTTTCACGTTCCTGCTTGGAAAATTCAACCATCAAAATCGCATTTTTAGCTGAAAGTCCAATCAGCATAACCAGACCAAGCTGAGCATAAATACTCAAACTGCTGTTGGTAAAGTACAACCCAAGCAATGCTCCAAGCACAGCAAATGCAACCGCCATCATAACCGGCAGCGGAATTGTCCAGCTTTCATACTGACCGACCAGGAAGAGATAAGCAAAAAGCAATGCCACACTCATCAAAAATACGATCTGTCCCTGATTCTGACGTTCCTGATAACTCATATCGGTCCATTCGATATGGTATTGAGGAGGCAACTTCATTCTTTCAATAGCATTCATCAGCTCGCCGCTGGTATAACCGGCTGCGGCTTGAGCAGTCATTTTAGCTGAAGTCAATTTATTGAAACGCTGTATTTGACGGGGACCGATGATGAAACGTGCACTTGCAAGTGAACTCATCGGAATCATTTCTCCGGAAACGCTCGGAACGAGGATTTCCATAATATCATCAGTTGTCGCACGGCGGATGCCTTTTGACTGCATTTTCACATAAAATGTATCACCGAGCAAGTTGAAGTCATTGATATAGAATGAAGCCAATTCACTCTGCAGTGCAAGGAAGATATTGCTGACAGGAACTCCGAGCATTTCAGCTTTGGTACGGTCAATATCAAGCTGAAGCTGAGGTGTATCTGCATTATAACTTGACATTGCATAGAGGGATTCAGGCATCATCGTAATCTCATAAGATACTTTTTTGGCAAGTCCGGAAAGTTCCTGCGGATTAACATCTCCGTCACCGGAAAGCATGAATGATGCACCGCCGGTAACACCAAGTCCCATAATTGCGGGCGGAACAAAAGTGATGATTTTGGCAGCGGCAATGTCAAATGTAGCCTTTTGAACTTTTTCCAGCATGGGACCGATTTGCAGATCCGGACGTTTGCGCTCATCCCAATTTTTAAGTTTTACGATGATAAGACCGTTATTTTCGCCCATACCGTCAAGGAAACTGAAACCGGAAACAGTCAGACAGGATTCAACACCTTCAAGAGCCATAACTTTTTCACGGAATTCCTTCAATGCTTTTTCTGTACGTTTGATAGTTGCACCGGGAGGCAGTGACAGGTTGGTAAGCAATGCCCCTTTGTCTTCCTGCGGCAGAAATGAACTCGGAATCTTATTAAAGAAATACCAGACTCCCCCCATTGTAATGGCAAGTACGATCAAAGTAAGTATTGCTTTACGGACAAAGAAACTTACAAATTTCAGATAGAATGAACGGCTTGTATCAAGTACAAAATTGAACGGTTTGAAGAATTTGAGATTGTTTATCTCATACGGTTTCAAAATCGTTGCACACAATGCCGGACTCAATGTCATTGCCACAAAGGTTGATATACAAAGTGAAATACACATCGTCACAGCAAACTGCATATAAATACTGCCTACCATACCACCGTAAAATGCCAGCGGTGCATAACAGGCAACTGTAACCAATGTAGTAGCGATAATAGCACCGGTGATCTGCTGCATGGATTTGATTGCCGCCTGCTTCGGTGTCAACCCCTCACGTTCCATAAGCGAAAGCGTATTCTCCACCACAACAATAGCATCGTCCACCAATGAACCGATAACCAGAATCAAACCGAACATCGTAAGAACGTTGATTGAATATCCCAACATCATCATAAACGGAAATGTCGCCATCAATGCAACCGGAATCGCCAAGGATGGAATCAACGTAGCACGCCAATCCTGCAAAAACAAATAGGTAATGACAATAACCAATACCAGAGCAGTGATAAGGGTCGTTACAATTTCTTTCAGAGACACAACAATAAATTCTGTCGGGTCATAAGCGATAACATAGCTTACACCTTTGGGGAAATGTTTTGAAATTTTTTCAATTTCAGCTTTCACCTTGTTTACTGTTTCAAGCGCATTTGCATCAGAGTTTTTATAAATAGCAAGACCTACACATTCCTGACCATTGTAACGGGTAATACCGGGATAGCTTGCCGCTCCGAGTTCCACTTTTGCAATATCACTCAATTTTACAATATTACCCTGTCCATCAGAACGTATAACAATATTGCTGAACTCTTCAACTGTACGCAAACGCCCCTGGATATTAAGCTTATATTCCATATATTCGTTACTGTTTTCAGAACCGATAGTACCGGCTGCGGCCTGAAGGTTCTGACTTGCTACTGCAGCTTGAATATCATTGACGCTGATACCCAAACCTGACATACGCAATGGATCAAGCCAAATACGCATGGCATATTCCTGCATAGACATGATTTCAGCAGAGGAAACACCGTCAATACGGGCAATAGGATCCTGCAAAGTATTTGAACAATAATTGTTCAATGCCAGCATATCCAATTCACTGCCATCTGTCATAAATGAGAACATAGCAAGAATATCACCGGAACGTTTTTCAACAGTCAGACCGACTTTGGTAACTTCAGTCGGGAGTTTCGGTTCAGCACGTTTGATAGCATTCTGAACATTGACCATTGCCATATCAGAATCTGTGCCGCTTTTAAAAGTAATAGAACATGAATAATTTCCGGAGTTGTCGCATGTTGAAGAAAAATAGATCATGTCCTCAACACCATTGATCTGTGCTTCAATCGGAATCGCAACTGTTTCAGCAACGACCTGCGCACTGGCACCGGTATAACTGGCACGGACGGAAATAGTCGGAGGAGCGATTTCAGGATACTCTGCTACCGGAAGTTTTTTGATACAGAGAGCGCCCGCAAGCACCAGTACCAGACTGACGACAATAGCGAGACGGGGACGCTCAATAAATATACGGGAAAACATTATTTACCTGCTCCTTTTTCCATTTTTACAATAACTTCCTGACCGGGCATTATTTTATGCATACCATCAGTAACGATAAGTTCACCTTTTTTGAGACCGGAAACAACAAACTGTTTATCAGCAAGCATATTGCCGAGAACAACAGGGCGTTTAACAGCTTTTTTGTCTTTATCAACGACATAGACATAAGGACCGGTACTGTCATACATGACAGATGAGAGTTTTACAGCCGGCAGCATTTTTCCTGTCTTGCGGGAAAGTTCAATAGTAACAGTATTTCCGGCAAGCAGGACACGGTCGGGATTATCAATAAGCATATTGATCTGAACGGTATCAGTGCGGCGGTTTGCCTGATTGTCGATATATTCAAATCTGCCCTCATGCGGATAACGGCTGTTATCAGCAAGAACGATATTTACTTTACCATCTTTTTTGAGATTGGCTTCATTGCCGAAAGTATTGAGATAGTCTCTGGCACTTATAGAGAAAACAACACGCAGAGGTGATGCCTGAACGATGGTTGCAAGAGTGCCTGAGTTGGGAGTAAGATAATTTCCTGCAGAATAATTTGTTGCACCGATTTTTCCGCTGATGGGAGCATAAATCGAAGTATTTTTCAAATCATCTTTGGCAGTGATGAGACTGGCTTCAGCCATCAAAAGTTCTGCTTTGAGAGACTGCACCGTACTCCAGGCATTTTCAACCGTATCTTTAGATGAAACCTGTTTGGTATAAAGGCTGCTGTTACGGTTATAATTATTTTCAGCATAAGCAAGTTTCGCTTTGATTTCTGCAATACGTGCCTCAGCACTTTTTACCGCAGCTTCAAAGCGGATAGAATCAAGCTGATAGAGAAGCTGACCTTTTTTGACTTCCTGACCGCTGGTAAAACCAACTTTGACCAAATCACCGGAAACACGTGTCACAAGATTGACAACTTCAGGACTGACAATATGTCCGGTATAGTTGCGTGACTTGACATTTTCCGCTTCAAAAACATATCCGCATTCAACCATTACCTTGGGAGCGGCGGGCATTTTGGGAGCGGCATTTTTCTTGGGGGCATCGGCGGCAGCGGCAAGAGAAAGCGTACCGATAACTGCCAGCGACAAAATTGTTTTGTTCATTTTTGATTCCTTTTTTTTATTTTTTTGTATTTTTATCTCTTAATTGAGTTAATAACAACTGTTTTTTTTCATTAAGTTTTGTACGGAATTGAGCCGTAACACGACAGAAAGCATCCAAATCTTCAGCCGCAATATCATCAATAAGCTCTTCGGTCATGCCTACAAAAAAATCGTACATTTTTTTACGTCTGGCCTTGCCTTCTTGACTGAGACGGATAGAAACTGCACGGCGGTCAACTTCAGAACTGATACGCTCGACCAATCCGAGATGAACCAGCACATCAACTGCTTGAGACATTCCTCCGGGGGTGACATCCATTTCAAAAGCAATATCTTTGAGACGCATCCCCTCACCCGGATGCCGGAAAAGACATCCAAGTATTTTCAATTGAGAGATCGAAATATTTCGCCCTATCAATGGATCGGTTTTCATATGCAGATACTGCATCAAGCCGGAAGTGTCAAACAATGATTCAAAAACATCATTTGCTCTTTTATTTGACATGATATTCTCCTTTAGTAGACTAAATAGTTTAGTATCTAAAATATCACACTTTTAATTTTTTTCAAGTTCCACTGCATAATTTTCCGCAAAAAACACACCAAAAAATGAATGAATATTGAAAATAATGTTTTTATATATTGAGGTTATAAATTCAGATATACAAAAAAAGCTGCTGCCCACCTTTTTTTAAGTTTATGCAACAGCTCTTTTTTCAATCAATATAATATCTGCAACAGCTTATTCTCCGATAATCTTGATCATAATGCGCTTATCACGCATCCCATCAAATTCACCGTAAAAAATCTGCTCCCACGGACCGAAATCAAGTCTGCCGTCAGTGACAGCAACAACGACTTCACGCCCCATTATCTGACGCTTGATATGAGCATCTCCGTTATCTTCATAACCATTATGTTCATAATAAGAATGAGGTTTTTCCGGAGCGACTTTCTCAAGAAAACGTTCAAAATCATGATGCAGACCGCTTTCATTATCATTAATGAAAACACTGGCGGTAATGTGCATGGCATTGCAAAGAAGCAGACCTTCTTTTATCCCTGATTTACGCAATGCAGCTTCGACCTTGGGAGTAATGTTTACATATTCCCGACGGCGTGAAGTGCAAATATGAAGTTCTTCCTTGTAACTTTTCATTTCATCACCTTACTTAGCTTGAAGAGCCTTGCCGAGATTGCACCAGACAGCAGCAGTTTCATCTGAAGCGAGCTGATTGAGTTTGTCAAAAACTTTTGCGGCATCATCTTTTTTACCGGCTTTGAGGAAAAGACGTCCGGCAGAATAATATGCTTCGGCACGGACACCGGCTGCATACATACTGTTATCAGCAATAACGACAAAAGCTTTGCATGCCTTATCAAAATCACCTGCTTTTTCAATCATATACGCTTCATCAAGCAGCATACGGCATTTCAAGTCCTGCGACTGAGTATTCAATGCAACGGCTCTGTAAAGTTCTCCGGCTTTGGCAAAATCTTTTGCTTCTGCACAAATGCGGGCAAGTTTTATACGGGCAAAATCAACTTCACTGTATGATTTATAACGTTCAATAACCTGACTCAACTCTTCTTTGGTTGAAGCATCTGCAATGGCGCGGCGTGCTGCTGCAGCATTATTTTCCTTTTTGAGAAGAATGCCGTAAGCGATCGCAACAAGTACGATAATAACACCGGCACCAATAAACATCTGCTTCCAACGGGTGACAACAAAATTCTCGATTTTATCAAAATCATTGAGAAGCACGCGATTGATTTCTGCATCTATCTGTTTTTTATTATTTACCTTTTTCATCACAATAATCCTTTCCTTATAATATTAATGATGAGAGAAAATACGTTCAGGTGCATGATAAAGAGCAACTCCGAGTTCATTTGCACGTTTGATAACATCTGCATCTTTCAAAGAACCGGAGGGAGAAATAATTGCTGTAATACCCGCCTCTGCGGCACGTTCAACACCATCTGCAAAGGGGAAAAAACCATCACTTGCCATGACTGCGCCCTGCAAAGTTCCCTCTCCTTCATATTTATCTTTGAATTTGATAATCGCCTGTTCAATAGCTCCGACACGATCCTGTTCACCGGTACCGACAGAGAGAGTCTGACCATTTTGAGCGATAACAACACCGTTTGAGCGGACATTGATATTGACATACCATGCAAAAAGCAGATCTTCAAGCTGTTCCGGAGTTGCAGCAACAGTTGATTTCTGATAACCGCAAGCTTTGTTTTCAGCTTCTGCGGGACGGAGTTCTGAAACATCATGCAGAGAAGTCAGCAAAGGAGCGGCAAGAACAACCGAACCGTCAGCGAGGACTTTGATCGTATAATTTGACATATCTTCTTCATCACCGACATATTTGGGAAGTTTGGCAATATCGCCGCATTGTACAATACGGATATGTTTATTGAGTTTATAAGTTTCACCGTCAGTGAAAATATCAAGCACTCCGTCATCATAAGCAGGAGCAACCACACATTCACAGAAAGTTGACATAATCTCTTTGGCAGTTTCAACATCAACACTCTTATTAAAAGCGATAACACTGCCGAATGCAGCACGTTTATCAGCATTGCGGGCCTTGAGATAAACATCCTTCAATGTATCATTGCCGCATGAAACTGCTGCACCTGAAGGATTTACGTGTTTCATAACCGCACATGCCGGACGGTCAAAGAATTTAACGATATTAAGAGCGTATGAAATATCTTCAAGATTTGTCTGAGAAAGACCGGATTTTCCATTTTTCAAGATTTTCATATCGCCAATTACAGAAACTTCATCAGCTTTTTTGTAGAAACAGCCGACCTGATGAGGGTTGGTACCGTAACGGAGGTCATCAACTTTGACATATTTGCAGCCGTTGATTTCGATAGTGTCTTTGAAATTACCGACATTTTTTGACAAATAAGTGTTGCGATCGAGAACTTTTGACATAACTTTTCCTTTTTTTTATCATATTTTCAAAATTTTTAAAAAAAATTGCATAAAACAATATACAACCATTTGAAGATTTAAGCAAATGGAGTATAGTTCTCTAAATGCTTTTTTTTAATATTTTTTTGAAATCAGGACTTATGAAAGAGATTTTTAAAGGAAAATTCATAACTTTTGAAGGCCCGGAGGGCGCCGGCAAGACCACTCAGATACAACTTGCCGCAAAAACTATCGAAAGTTACGGTGTGCAATGCTTACTGACCAGAGAACCGGGAGGTACTCCGCTTGCAGAAGAGTTGAGAAATATAATAAAACACTACAACGGAGATGAAAAAATCAGTCCCGAAACTGAACTTTTGCTCATTGAAGCTGCACGTTCACAACATGTTAAGCATAAAATACTTCCGGCTCTTGCAGAGGGCAAATGTGTTCTCTGCGACCGCTTCACAGACTCCACCTGTGCATATCAGGGGGGCGGACGTCACATGAATATGGAGAATATCCGTATTCTCAATGAATTCGCCATCGCTCCACTCAAAATAAATGCTACAATTCTGATGAAACTTGATATAACAGAAGGATTCAAACGCACTCAGGTACGCTACGGAGGCAAAGAAGTTTTTGACCGTTTTGAATCACAAAATTTGGAATTTCATCAAAATGTAATGGACGGATTTTTGCAAATTGCTGAAAATGAACACGATAGAGTTGCCGTCATTAACGCTGCGCGCTCTATAGAGGAGATACATACCGACATCATGGAGGCTTTGTATGAGCTTTTACGATGAGGTAAAAAAACGCTTTGTGCTTCAGCTTGAAGCACTTGAGAAAGCCAAATTAGAAAACAAGATAGCTCATGCGTTTCTGATTCAATCAGCTGTTGCGAAAGACCGCAATGATTTTGCCATCGCTCTCGCACAACTTGCCTCCTGCCCTGAAAGCCGCAACGGCAAACCTTGTACCGTCTGCCGTATCTGCCGGACAATCGAAAACGGAACTTACAGCGGACTTGTTAAAGTCTCTCCCGAAGGCAAGGCTTATCAAATAAAAGTCGGCGAACCGGAAAATCCGCAGGAAAACAGTATACGTTACTTTACTTCAAGTTTTTCACTCACCAATATTGATGAAGCAAAAAAGAAAACAGGTATTATTTTTGATGCAGACAGAATGAATGCAGAAGCTCAAAATGCGCTTCTAAAGACTCTCGAAGAACCTCCGCCGGAAAGCCTTATCATACTGGTTAGTGGCAATTCAGGCATGCTGCTCCCAACCACGATTTCACGCTGCCGCATAATAGATTTACCATCACGGCATATTGATTTTGACTTTGCAGGGGCAGATAAACTTTATCCGCTTCTCTATCAGGCATTTAATGCAAATGATGATTCTTTGCAGCTGGAACAGTGCGCCGCCGCAGTAAGCGATATAGCCGCTTCACTCAAAGAAGAGGCTGAACGCGAAACAGAACTGCAATGGCAGGAAAAAATAGATGCTGTCAAAGAGATTGATGAACGTATCGCAAAAAAAATGATAAAATCCATGGAAGATACCGGTTCCGGACTTTATATAGGCAAACGCAAAATGTTTCTGAATGCCATTCAATGCTTTTATTCTCAACTCTTTATGCTGTCACAGGGAATAGAAATATCAGCATTGCCGAATCCTGAATTTTTTGACAATATTTCCATTTCATCCGATATTGATGCCGATAAAGCGCTCAACGCTGTTCAAGCCGCGGAAAAACTCATCTTCAGTTTCAATTTTTCCGTCAATGAATCATTAGCCATAAGAAGTTTTATTTTCAATATTAATATAGAAAGCTGAAAAATCATGCAACCCGGAACAATTCTTGAAAACACCAATCTGAAAGGCGGCTACTACCGCATCCGTTTCTTTCACCCCGACATAGCAGCCAAAGCTGTCGGCGGTCAATTCGTTCATGTAAGACTGAACCGGCTCGAAGCACACCTGCTCCGGCGTCCGTTCAGCATCCATGACACCTCTGCAGCTGACAATTCCGTAACCGTTGTTTACAAAGTTGTCGGGGAAGGTACCAAAGCAATGTCTGAACTGCAGCCCGGCGATTTTTGCGACCTTCTCGGCCCGCTTGGTGTCGGCTACACTCAAATCGCCGATGATACCATTCCGGTATTCGTTGCCGGAGGTTACGGCAGTGCCGCCATGTACCTTACTGCAAAAAATGCAAAGCAAAAAGGTATTCTGATGCTCGGCGCACGCACAGAAGCCGATGTTATCCTCAATGACCGTTATGAAGCTCTCGGATACGACAGCCGCATTGCCACCAATGACGGAAGTATGGGCAAAAAAAGGATTTGTAACCGAACTTCTGGACGATGTACTTGCTGATTATGCCGGAAAAAAACTTATTTTCTGTGCCTGCGGTCCGCACCCGATGCTGATCGCATTAAGCAAACTTCTGCAAGAGAAAAAACTTGCAGGAGAAATAAGTCTTGACTCATGGATGTGCTGCGGAGTAGGCAGTTGTTTCGGCTGTGTGGTCAAA
>JAFVPG010000030.1 GCA_017505415.1 Lentisphaeria bacterium
CATCTCATGCCTCCTCGATCCAAACTGAATTTGATGCAATTATGGTTGAATAAATTATGAAATACGTGATACTTGCAACAATATCTGTTTTAATATTTTTGATCTCCGGTTGTGTCAACGTTGGAGACCAAGTCGCATTGATCGGACATTATGAAAAAAATTCCGGAAAACCATGCACCAATTTTCTCTTGTCTGCTGTTAACGCTTCTGATGCCAAGACGACCGATATCAACCGTTCTCTCTTGAATGCTGTTGCGCTGTGGAAAAAGGAACAAGACAAATCCGGAATTTTCAAGCATGATAATATGGTCAATCTCAATGTTCAGTTTGAATACCTGAAAAACGATAATTCTTTGAGTGCTTATGAAGCAATCAGTGGAATTTTTACATTTTTCACCTTGGGGATATGGCCGACAATCATGTCCGATAAGAGTTATTATATGCTTCGGATAAATAACGATAATTTAAATATCAAGTGCCCGTTAGTAATCGAAAAACGATACAGCAATGGCTGGATAAGTGCGTTGTTACCCGTCCCGGCATGGGCTGATTGGCGCGGGAATGAAAAAGATATGGCAGAGGGCGAAGGGGTTGTGATCAAAAACGCATTAAAAGATATTCTTTCTCAAGGCGATTATCACAAATCCATTATCCACCAATTGGTCAACAATAAATATCAATTGGTAAAGAAACAAGATAGAATATTACGACCGTATGCATTGAAGTTCGCTGCGGGGAAGTGGTCTGAAATTCAGCAATTACGTGCAGAGATGGCAATAACTCAACGTGATATGGCAAAATTTTATTCTGAATTAAAGATGATGGGGGATAATCCGCATTTAAACACAGAGTTTATGAAAATTTATCAGCGATTCTGTAAATTGAAAAAATCCCATGACAATTTACTGATGGAGCTGGCAAACAGCTATTCTTCCCATTTTACTCAGGAACGGAAAGCGTTTCCATCTTCTGGTGAAGTATCTTTGGAAGATATTCTCGAATCCATAGAACAGCCGGATTAATAATCATCGGATTTAAGGCTTGCTTATCCCGGTTTATTAAGGAGAATATGCCTATGATAAAATGAATTTCGTTGTAAACGTCTTTATCTGACAATATAAATTTTAGGAAACAGAGGTAAAAAATGAGTGAAAATTGGCAATTGATAATATGGGGTATTGTTTTATTTATTTGGTTTTGCACTGGAGCAGCGTTAACAAAAAAAGTTATACTGTCCAAGAAAAAGGGGTGTTCGACCTTTTTTATAATGTCAATCATCTCTATAGGCTTAGGTGCCATTATGACCGAAACTATTACTATTGAAGAAATTACAAATGAACATGAAAAAATTGTTTCTGCAATACCATTTATCGTTTACATAGTATCAATGATTGGCAGTTATTGTTACGGTTTGGCGTCAAAATGCTCTAATTGCGGTAAGCCTTTTGCGCTTGAGTTGGTCAGCACAGAATTATTACAGATGGGGGAAATGTTCTATAAGAAAGATAACGACGGCAAACGTGTATTAATGCAGAGAAATTTATATATGGAACATTATCGCTGCGAGTTTTGTGGAAGTGAATTTGAGAAAAAAGTAACAAAAAATGAAACCGTAGATTGAAATCAAGATTGCGATATATAGTGCAGCGTATGCGGAATTTCAGACACGACATTTGAGCTTGCTGAAATTCCGTTTTTTCTCCAACTCTTGTTTGTTCTGTAATTTGTGCAATAGTTGCTCCGGCTTGCCGTGAGCAATAATTTCATCTTCTCTCCGGATAAAGTTTCATGGTATGTCAACGGCAAAATCGCCATCGTGCAGCTTGAGAATTTTAAATGACTTTTATTAAAAATTTTCCGGAGGCTCCCGATATCTTCCTGGAATAAATTTTTCAGAAAAATCCTGGATAGGTGTAAGATTCAGTGTGAAAAGTGAATTAAAATAAATGGAAATGTCCGGATAGTTACATTTAAATGTAATTAGCTTTCTCTGCTTCAAAAGAGATTACCGCGTTTCTAAACGGGTGGGAGTATCGGAGGAAGGGAAAAACTTTTTTGTTGAAGAAAGTTTTTCCCTTCCCCCGGTGCTATATATGGCTTGCCGGAGACAAAAAGCTTCACGCTGGAAAATTCCGGCACCCAAATTCACCCAGTCGCCCGACCATCCGGTACTGCTTTCTGTACCTGAAACCTTTTATCTCAAAGGCTTGTGCACTGCGCCGTGACAGGCGGTTGGTAAATGTTGTTTTTAAAAATTCATGGAATATTTGTGTATATTTGAAGATAATTTTATTGTAAAATCATATTTTTATTTGCATAGGAGCAAATTTTATGCTACATTATTCCCCGGTGTATTTTTGTTGTCGGTAATAATTCGCGGATAGAAGCAAATCAATATGGGTATTGAAGTTATAAATCAATTTTTATCGTGGTGCTGTGGTGTTACCGGTGAATTTTTTACCGGTGTACTGCTGTTTGGCGTTATAACAAAATTGATTCTGCTTCCGGTTTCGCTCTGGTGCCACTGGAACCAGATCCTTATGGTCAGACTCCTGCCGCAGCTCAATGAAGCAAAAAGTATCTATGCCGCCGACAGTGAACTTCTGGCACAAACTGAAAGAAAGCTTTTCAAGGAAGCCGGATATCATCCCTTTTTGAGTTTGCTGCCGGTGACTTTGCAGCTCATATTGCTTATTCTTCTTCTGTCTGCTGTAGAGAAACAACTTGCCGGTGTGGATTCCTTTGCCGCCATGGTACCGGTCAAGGATGGAGGAATATCCTGGGTCATGCCGATATTTGCCGGAGTTTCTGCGGCTCTTTTCGGTTGGAGTCAGAATGCGTGCAACCCGCTTCAGCGTGAACAGAGCCGTACTTCACAATTTATAACCAATATTATTTCGATTTCGATCTCATTTTTCTTCGGTTTGTTTGTCATGGCCGGGATCTCGTTTTACTGGTCGGACAGTAATTTGCTGTCGATACTCTTTCAGTTGATTTGCAACAGGCTTCTTCCTCCGGTAAAATTCATAAACTATTACCGCTTGAGAAAAAGTCAGATACGGTACAATAAAGTCCGGAGAGCTTTGCATTCCAAAATGACTCCGGAACAGAAGAAAAAAGAAAGAGAAGACCGGAAACGTTTCTTTTCAGTTGCCAATAAGCACATTGTTTTTTACAGCGAAGCCAGCGGTTTCTATAAATATTTTGAGCAGATCATAAATTACCTGCTCGAAAATTCAAACTGTATTATCCACTATGTGACCTCGGACTTCCATGACCGGATATTTGAAATGAATAATCCGCGGATCAAAGGATATTTTCAGGGACCGGCAAAGTTGATTTCCCTTTTTATGCGCATGGATGCCGATATTGTTGTCATGACCACTCCGGATCTTGGAAATTTTCACCTCAAACGCAGTTATGTGAAAAAAGACATTGAATACATATATACCGATCATGCCATAAGCAGTACGCATATGACCTTGCGCGAACATGCCCTCGATAATTTTGATACCATTTTCTGCGTATGCGACAGTCAGGTGCGCGAACTTCGTAAAATGGAGGAGCTTTATCATACCAACAGAAAAAATCTTGTTCATTGCGGATACGGTTTGCTCGATACTTTGATGGCACGTTATGCAAATGAGACTTCTGCTGTTACTCCGGGAACCAAACGGATCTTGATCGCTCCAAGTTGGCATGAAGGTAATATCCTTGACGGAGTGTATCAGAAAATTCTTGAGCAACTGACCAAAGAAGATTACCTCATAACAGTAAGACCGCATCCGGAATATTTGAAACGATTTCCACATAAATGGGCGGCTGTGACTGCTTTTTGCAAGGCTGAAAAATATCAGAATGTAGTGCTGGAATCTGATTTTTCCTCCAATGAAACTATTTTTACGTCCGATATGGTCATCACCGACTGGTCCGGTATCGCTTATGAATTTGCGTTTTCCGTTCTGCGTCCGGTTCTTTTTATCAATACCCCGATGAAAGTGATCAATCCCAATTACCGGAAAGTCGGGATCGAACCTATAAATATCACTATGCGTGATGAGACCGGAATTTCACTCGATATTTCGGAAACCGGAAAAATAACAGAAACCGTCAGGGAACTTTTCCAAAATCCCGAACGGTATAGAGAAAAAATAATCGCCGCCCGGGAAAAATATGTATTCAATGCCGGAAAAAGCGGAGAGGCCGCTGGCAGGTATATTTTGGAACGCTTGGTCGAAAAGCAACAATCCCGCCGCAAAACATTAAATCAGTAGAAAATGGTGATGTCTGACAATGAAAGTGCTTATTCTTAATTCCGGCGTTGGAAGCCGCATGGGAGATGAAACCAAAATACACCCCAAATGTATGACTGCCCTCTCCAGTGAGGAAACCATTTTAAGCCGTCAGCTGTCGATGCTTTACAAAGAGAATCTGCGGGATATCATAATGACGACCGGGTATCAGCATCAACTTCTGCAGCAGTATTGCAAATCACTTGATCTGCCGCTGAATTTCCGTTTTGTTTTCAACAGCGATTACAGGAATACCAACTACATATATTCTATTTACCTGGCAAGAGAAGAGCTTCTGGATGATGATATCATTCTTATGCACGGTGATCTTGTTTTTGAAAGTTCTGTCCTTGCCGGAATCATGTCAACACCGTACAGCTGTGTTAAAATAAGTACCAGCTGTCCGTTGCCGGAAAAGGATTTCAAAGCTGTCATCGAGGGTGGGACGGTCAAAAAAATCGGTGTTGAATTTTTTGGACCGGGGGCTGTGGAGGCACAGGCTTTTTACAAGTTGAAACAGAAAGACTGGCTGATATGGCTTGACCGGATCTGCGAATTTTGCGAATCCGGAAAACGGGATTGTTATGCTGAAAATGCGTTTAACGAAGTTTCTGATAAGTGTTGTATTTACGGATACGATGCCAAAGATGCTCTCTGTGCCGAGATCGACAATAAAGAAGATTTGGAAAGAATAAAAAAGTTATTGTAAAGGAATAAAAAATGATTGAGAATGTTGTAATTGCATATATTGAACCATCGGCGATGTCTTATGTTGTCCAAACTGTCGCCGGTATTGCCCTCGGTCTGGGAACTGTGGCGAGTTTGATATTCGCATTTTTGAAAAAAAGAAGTGCCGCTGTTTTAAAATCCCGGAATATTTCTGAAGAGGAAATCGAAGAAGATGTCATTATTAAAAAAGATAAATCTGAATAATTTAAAACTGATTTTTAACAATGAAAGATTTATCTTTTATTTTTGTCTGACAGTTTTCATGGTTGGGGTATTCTGCTGGCAGATATTCACACCGGAAATAGTCAGAAATAAAATTTTACACATTTCATTTTTGATACTTTCAGTTATTTTGCCTCTGTTGCTGGCGGTTCGGGAAAAGCTCAAGTTTTTATTTTTTGCCGTCATTACATTTACTGCTATTTCAACTTTTGTATATGGCATTAAAAATTCAACGTTTGATGGCTCTACGATATTCAAGCATGATTGGGATATATTTGTTTTCAATCTGCCGGGTATAATACTTCTTTTTCTGTTTTTGCTGATATTGAGAAGCGGATTGCCGGATACAGTGAAAAAAATCACAGTATGTCTTTTTGCTGTAATCGTTTCACTGCCGCTGCTCTGCTATTTATCTTTTAATTTTGAGCGCATGATAAATGCATATCATGTTGCGCTGTTGATGGATGATACATGGAACAGCTTCTGGTGCAACCAGATGGTAAGATCGGCTTTGATCGGTTTCGGTGTGCGGTTAATAATACTGATCATATGCGTTTTTACTATGCAGTTTCCTTTCCCGGCACTAAAATTCCGGTGTAATTTGACGGTTCTGATTTTTGTATTATTTACCGCATTATGTTGGATATATTGCTACAGATCCCATTATATTCTTCCGGAAAGTTTGTCATCGGATTGGGTCATAAAAATCAAAGGAGCTTTTAAAGGCAGGACCAATCCGCTTGCCGATGGTTCGTATGAGGTGAAAAATGATGGTGTTCCGGGGCTTTATTTTCTGGTCGTCGGAGAAAGTCATGAATATAAGTCTGCCTGCCAAGTACTTTTAAACAGAGAAACTTTTTTCAAAAGTATTCATAATGATCCCCGGCATTTTGTATTTAAAAATGTTCCCTGGTTGGCGGATGCTGACGGTGAGTCGCTGGGGTATCAATCAACTTCAGAAGCCAATGTATGCAATATGATGAGTCTGGCGGCGCAGCCGTTAAGTGTTCCGGCACTGGCAAATGAGCCGGATTTTCTGGATGTCATACAACTTTTAAAGTACAAATCATTATTCATTCACAATGTCGGTCCGTATTTGAGTTTCAATATCGTAATGCATACGATGTTTCAGCGTGCAGACTACAAGTACATCACGGATTGGAGTTATTACGGTGGCAAATACCGGGAATCCGGATTTCAGGTGGACAATGAACTTCCCGGTACTTTGCAGCGAATGTACAACGAAAATATTTTTGATAAAAAACAATCGTTTACAGTTATTAAACCGTTGGGGCTTCACAAAGGCAATATTATAATTCCGGAAGATTTTGCCCGGAAGCATAAAGATATGGATGAACAGGAACTCGGATTGCTGTATTATGATGAAATATTGGCAAAAATCATCTCTGTATTGCGCTCATTTCCGGAAACCCGTGCGATCGTATACTGTTCTGATCATGGAGAACCGGATGATGATTGTGGTAATGGGGTCGTAATGTTTGTTTATCTGTCGGATGAATTGCAGAAACTGCGTCCGGAGTTAGCCGGTAAAATAAAGAAACTTTCAGAAGAAAAATTTTTCAACATCCATATTGACAGATTACTGTTTGAAATAATGGATATATCTGTCAGCAAAAAATAACTGCCGCAAGGCGGAAAATATAACAACCATTCGCCTGTCGGGCGAACAGCCCGACGAAAGGCGTCTTTCCATTTGCGTTGTTACATTACTTTTCCTGTATCCAATCGGCGTGAAAATCGTGTGATGATGACGCAGGAAAGTCCGGGTCGAGGTGAACTCATGTTCCCGAGTCCCGGATTTTCCAAGTCAGCGCGCTCTCGTTAAAACAACCGCCGCAAGGCGGAAAATATAACAACCATTCGCCTGTCGGGCGAACAGCCCGACGAAAGGCGTCTAGCCAGTCACGTTGTCACATTATTTTCCCTGTATCCAATCGGCGTGAAAATCGTGCGATGATGACGCAGGAAAGTCCGGGGCGAGGTGAACTCATGTTCCCGAGTCCCGGATTTACCAAGTCAGCGCGCACGAGAACACGCCGCCCATCATTTTGGAAAGA
>JAFVPG010000277.1 GCA_017505415.1 Lentisphaeria bacterium
GCCTTACGCATCTGCGGTTAAAAATTGAAAATCTCCCCACCTTAACAGAAAGGATAAAAAATGAAAATCAACCTCAAACGACATGACAAAGTACAGTTTATCGGAAGTTTATTTCTGACCGTTTTCAAAGTAATCAATAACGTCCTGCGGCAGAGCGGGAATATCCTGCGGGGCGTTGCCGTTACGCATTGAATAGTGGCCCATTACGCCGGTTGCGACAGAGTTGCGGGCGGCGATCGGTGAAACATTCGGCTTTTTGCCTTCAGTAACAAAGTCAAGAAATGCGCTGACAATATCCGGGTCTGCACCGCCGTGTGAACCTGATTTCGGTTTCAGATGATAGACAATATCGGGTGTTGCGCGCGGACCGCGGCGGGTCCAGACGTGGACTTGACAATCACCGTAGTCACCAATATTTTCAATTCTTCCCTCAGTTCCGATAAAAGTGTAATTGCGTTCTGCATCGGGACTGTAATGACACTGCATATAAGTCATCTGTGCGCCGTTTTCAAGCTGCATCATAACCATATTGTGGTCTTCAACGTTGATGATCGGAGAAAAACCGGTCTGGGTCAACGGCGGATACTGTTCGACATCCCATTTGGCGCACCCGGGAGTTGATTCATCACGACGTCCGCATTTATCATAGACAGAGAGCATACCCATACCGACTACACGTTTGGTGTAACTGCCCATGAGCCAATGCATGACGTCAATATCATGCGCACCTTTCTGCAAGAGCAATCCGCAGGTATTTTTCTGTTCAGAGTGCCAGTCACGGAAATATGCGTCGCCGCCGTAACCGACAAAGTGACGGCACCAGCCGCACTGAATATCTCCGATCAAACCGGAATCAATAATTTCTTTCATTTTGAGAACAACGGGGAAGTAACGCATGTTGTGACCGATGTACAGTTTGGATTTGGTACGCATGGCAGCAGCAAGAATGCGGTCACACCCCTCAATGGAAATAGCCATCGGCTTTTCAAGATAAATGTGTTTACCTGCTTCAAGTGCGGCAATAGCCATTTCTTCATGGAGAAAATCAGGAGCAGTGATGAAAACCATTTCGATTTCTTTATCTGCCAGCAATTCTTTATAATCGGTATAAGTTGCAGCTTCGGGATATTTTTCCTTGAATTTTTCAATAGCAGTCTCACTTACATCTGCTCCTGCACTGATAACAAAACCTTTTTCAGGCAGATGCGCACTGTCAGCAACACATCCTCTGCCGCCTACACCGATAACACCGATTTTGTGAATTTTTTTGGTTTCCATAATAAATTCTCCTTAATTATTTTGCCAAAAGATTGACTTTATAAAATAATGTAGTAAATTAAAATGAAAAATCAAGTAAAAAAATTGATTTATAACGATTATTAAATGCAACATAAACAACAAAAGATGTGGAAAATTAAATGAATGAAAATATTTTTCCCTTGAAAATACTGTCATCTATGGAAGCCAAAGCAACTGCTTCAACAATAAAATTCAAAACATCAAATTACAAATATTATATGATGGAATATGTCGTTGACGGAGCAGGTTTTGTCGAACATAACGGCAAAAAATATCATTGCAAAAAAGATTCAATTTACATGTTTCAGCCCGGCGGAAATTACTGTTATTATCACGATCCGGAATGTCCGTGGCACAAAATTTTTGTTGTTTTTACCGGAGAACTTGCAGATTCTCTGGTCAATGCATACAGTCTTGCCGGTAAAGTTTATTTTCCGGAACAGAATAAATGTCTGCCTTTTTTCCGGGAAATGCTGCATTTAAAACATAATGCCAACGAAGCGGCAGCATTAGTTATTCATCATATTTTCAACTTGCTGAGAGAGCGTGAGAATGAATCCGAAGAAAACATCCCCCCCACGATCCATATATTAAAAGAATATCTTGAATGGCATTCAGATAAAAAATTCGTCCTCAATGAATTCGCAAAGATGAAAAATGTCAGCAGTGCATATTTGATTTCACAATTTAAAAAGCATTATGATTGCAGTCCGTATGCGTATCTGATACAATGCCGCTTGGATTCAGCCCGCAACATGTTGAAGTACACGCATTTATCCATCAAAGAGATCGCTGTTATGCTTAATTTCAATGATCAATATTATTTTTCAAATCTTTTCAAGCAAAAATATGGTATTTCTCCGAAAAAATTCCGCCAATTGGCTGTTGTTTCAAGGTAAAAGAGTAAACATAACAAATTTTTTTTAATTTTTTTTGAATTTTGTGTTGACTTATCTGATTTTCGGGTATATATAGAAAAAGTACACCAAAATCTTAACCAAAGGAGTATTTTATGAAAAAATCTGATGATTGCAGGAATTTTGTTGTTGCAGGTCACGCCGGAAGCGGTAAAACTTCTCTCTGTGACTTAATGCTATACAAAGCGAAAGCCGTTGACCGATTGGGGTCAGTACCGAACAAAACCTCAATTTCAGATTTTACTCCTGAAGAACAGGAACGTGAAGCCAGCCTTTTTGCATCAGTTATGAACTGTAAATGGAAAGACTGGCATTTTTTTATGTCCGATGCCCCCGGTTACGGTGAATTTGCCGGAGAAATGCTTTCAAGCATGCGCGCCGCAGACAGCGTTCTCGTCGTCCTTGACGGCGTTGACGGTCCGCAAGTCGGAACTGCACGTGCATGGAAATTCACCCGCCTCCGCGGCGTACCCCGTTTTGCTCTCGTAAACCGCCTCGACCGTGAACGGGCAGACTTTGATGTCGTCATTGAAAAAATGCGCAAAAATCATGGCAAAACCGTCGTTCTGCCTCTGACTTATCCCGTTGGTAAAGAAGGAAATTTCTCCCGTGTCGTTGACGTTCTTCACGATACTGATATTCCTGCTGAAATCGCTGACAAAGTCGCCGAAAACAAAGAACTTCTCATGGATGCCATCGCTGAAACCAATGAAAGTCTGATGGACCGTTACCTCAACGGGGAACCGCTCGATCCCAAAGAAGTTGACGAAGGTTTGCTCGCTGCAGTTCTCTCATGCCGTATCATTCCCGTCTTTGCAGGAAGCTCAGCCAAAGATGTCGGCATCACCGAACTTATGGACTACATCGGCAGAATTTTCCCGAAACCCCTCGACAAAATTGCAGCACCTCTCGCAGACGGCGGCAAACTTCCCGTCAAAGATGACGGCCCCGGTGTCGGTCTTATTTTCAAAGCAGTAGATGATCCTTTCTCCGGTCACATGGCATTTATGAAAGTTATTTCCGGCTCTTTCAAAGCTGATTCCGAAATTATCAATATCTCCAACGGGACCAAAGAACGTGTCGGTCAGCTCCTGCTCGTCAACGGCAAAAATACCGTCCCCATCGCAGAAGCATGTCCCGGTATGATGGTCGCCATTGCTAAACTTAAAAACACTCACATCGGCAATACCGTTTCAACTGCCCCTGATACTCCGCTTATCAAAGGTATTGATTATCCCGCTCCGGTCATGTCATACGCCATCTCTGCCGCCAAGGCCGGAGATGACGACAAACTCGCAAGCTCTCTCCACAAAATCGTGGAATGTGACCCGACTCTGGCATGCACTCGGAATAATGAAACTCAGGAAATGCTTCTTTCCGGCATGGGCGATCAGCACCTCGGAATCGCCATCAAACGCCTTAAAGAATCTTACAAAGTCGAAGCAAATACCGCAACTCCGAAAATCGCTTACCGCGAAACTATCAGCGGCAACGGCGAAGCCATGTACCGCCACAAAAAACAAACCGGCGGTGCAGGTCAGTTCGCAGAAGTTCATCTCCGTGTCGCTTATCAGGAAGGTCCATTCGTTTTTGAAAATGCCGTTGTCGGCGGCAATATTCCCAAAAATTTCATTCCAGCCGTTGAAAAAGGTGTTCAGGAAATGCTGGAAAAAGGTCCGCTCGTCGGTTGCAAAGTCGAAAATGTCAAAGTTACCGTTTTTGACGGCAAATATCACTCCGTCGACTCCAACGAAATGGCTTTCAAAATCGCCTCCCGCATGGCGTTCAAAGAGGCGGTTTCCAAAGCGCATCCCATCGTCCTCGAACCTATCATGTCTGTCAAAATTTATATCCCCAATGAATACATGGGCGATATTTCAGGCGACCTCAATCACAAACGCGGACGCATTATCGGCATGGAAAGTGAAGAAGGCGTTCAGCTCGTCATCGCTGAAGTTCCGCAAGCAGAAATGTATAAATATGCCACTGAACTGCGCAGCATGACTCAGGGACGCGGCTCATTCCAGATGGAACTTGCCCGTTATGAACCATTGCCCACCAACCTCGCAAATGAACTTATCAAACAATATGCCGCTGAAAACGGTGATGCTGAATAAGTTCTGAAATATTGACTTAACAAAAGGGGTGTTGCAAAAACTCGTAAATGGTTGCAATACCCCTGTTTTTTTGTATAAATTTTTAGTTACGGTCGAAAAAATCAGTAAGCTTGAATTTATATAACAACAGTAAAAATTATCGCAGGTAAAA
>JAFVPG010000278.1 GCA_017505415.1 Lentisphaeria bacterium
AATTGTGCTGGATGAGGTTCAAAACCTCGATCACAAATTAGAAGCACCGCTCGGAAAAATACTTACAGAAGGACGAAAATTTGGATTGTGTCTCATCGCAGCAACACAAACATTGAGTAATTTGGATAAAGATCAGCAAGCACGTTTGTTCCAAGCAGGACATAAATTGTTCTTTGGCCCTAACGCACCGGAAGCAAATCAATACGCCGAACTTGTTATGCAGGTTGCGAATTCCGGGACAAAAGAGCAATGGAAAACTAAACTTATGTCTTTGCAGAAAGGAGAGTGTTTGTCCATTGGTCCTGTACTCAATGAAAAAACAGGAGATTTGAGGGTTGAAGTCCATAAAATCAAAATCTCCTCTTTGGCAGAAAGAGGTTTCTAATGGCTACTGCAAAAAATAAAAGCAAACGACTGGCAAGAAATTTTCATCGTACGTTCATTCCGGAAAAACAGTATCTCGGTGCTCTATTAAAATACGCCGCTGACAATGGCGTATATGATATGCAGGCGATCGCCGATGCTACTGGTATTCCGACTGGAGCTTCTAGTGGAAAAGCATTGCCGACCGCTGATTATTGTACGGCGATGCATCTTGTCAAAGTCGAAGACAGCAAGCTTGTATTGACACCGTTTGGTAGAACAGTTTTGCTTGAAGACAAGTTTTTCAGAGAGTCTTTGACTCAATGGATTGCTCATCTTTTCCTCTGTAACAAGGAAGATGGAGCTGAAGCATGGTATCAAATCTTTTGGAACGGGAAAGATATTCTTGGCGACAGATTCACACAGGATAACTTGGAAAAATGGATTTGTCCGATAATTGGAGCGTCCGATGCAAAAGCATTGAGTCCGACATTCCGAATGTATTCCGATGAAAATTCCTTCCAGAAATGTGGAGCGATTAAAGAGTTTTCAGGTGAATGGGAACGGGAAAAAGCTCCTATAGACAGTAGTTTTGCTATTGGGTATGCTGCATGGCTGACTGAGGCAATTGAACGCAACAACCGTTCCGGCAATCAAGTCACCGTTGACGAATTAGAAACTTTTTGTGGATTTCGCAGCATAACAGGTTGGACTCTTGGGGATTCTCAGCAGGTTTTGACTATGATCGAACAGAAGGGTGTATTTTCTGTAGATCGCCATATGCGTCCGTGGATTGTTTGCAATAAATCAACTTCGGAAAGTTTGTGGAAAAGACTTTACGAAGATTTCATATAAAAAGTGGGATATAACGATGCCTATTCTGAATGATGTTGTTAAGTTCAATATAGCACGACTTTTTAATGGTGCTATTGATGTTGACTGGATTGTATCTGATCCTGAAAAAGCCAAGATGGTCTCCGAAGCCTTTGTTTTTCACGGTCCAGCTTATCATGGAGTCTCTCAAAAAGATATAGCCAGCACGGGACATCGACTGATTGACAGTGCATCATTCTTCAAAAATGTGCTTGATAATTTGGTAAATGATTCAGGGCAACCTTTTACGCTTGCGATTGCTGGTTTCGGAAGTGGTAAATCCCATATTGCGTTAACATTATCGCAACTATTGGAATCAAACGATGATCAACTTCAGAATAAAATCATTGACAATATTGCTGAGGCTGATGAATCTATTGCCGCGCAGACCCGTAAAACATTGTCAGAATTGGCAGGAAGAACTTTGGTCATTACCTTAAACGGGATGAATAATTTTGACCTGAGTGCTGAAATTCTATCTCAAGCCAAAAACAAATTGCAAGCATTGAATATTTCCACCGAACCTTTGGAGGAACTGCGTAAACGCTTTACCCATGCGGCCAGTATATTGAAGAACTTTGATTCCTCTTTACTTAATCCTCTTATGCTTGAGTTGGACATTTCTGATGAAAGCATAATTTTCGACAAGCTTGCTGCATTTGATGAAACGATCTATGCAAGAGTTCATGATTTTTTACAATCCCTCGGTATACCTCTTAAAGCAATCGGTGATGAAACTGCAAAGGATGTATTGAAACAAATAGTTTCCCAATATGTAGGTGATGATAAACCTTTTTCCAAAGTCCTGATTTTGTTTGATGAATTCGGACGTTATCTAGAGTTTGCGACCACCAAAAGTCAAATTGCCGGAAATGGAGCATTGCAGCAGCTCTATGAAGGCGTTCAGGAGAATTCCGGTAAATTATCCTTTGTTGGTTTTATCCAGTACGAACTGAAAGCATACGAACAACGGCTTCCTGCTGAATTTAAAAATGACATACGCCGTTTTATTACAAGATTTCAATCTTCTGAAAAGCTGTATCTTTCAATCAATCTTGAAACATTGATTGCCCATCTTTTGATCAAAAATTCAAAGGCAATGAATTTTGATGCCGATGCCATAAAATTATGCTTTGAACAGTTGCAAAACTGGTATCCTGATGCACGAAATCACTCCTTGTGGAACACTGAGGATAGGTTCGCTCGGGTCATTGGGCAAGGATGTTGGCCGCTGTCTCCGTTGGCAGTATGGTTACTTTTTCATCTGTCTGCCGGAGGTCAATATTTGCAGCAACGCTCGGCTCTATCTTTGCTAAAAACTGCATTGGAAGATAATGCTGAATTTGAATTCACAGAAAGTTGTACAACATTGCCTCCTGTACGGCTTTGGACATCTGAATTACAGAGCGAATTTTTAGATGTAGAAGAACAATCCGGACATAACGCGATAGTCCAATCTTACCAGACTGTGTATGACAAACACCGTCAGCATTTGTCTACGGAGGATATTTTGACGCTCCGCAGTATTGTTCTGACATCCATTACTCGCTTAAAAGCTACAAGTCGAAAGGATGCTGTATCGGCTTTGTCGGCTTTCTCTGGTATAGCTGCAAATGACTTGGAAGCGATATTAAGTAATTTGGAAGAAGAACTTAATATTGTTTCTTGGGATGAATCCTTCCATCAATTTGATATTATTGGAGATAGTGTTTCAAAGTCTCAATTCCTGAAATTCTTACGCCACAAAATAGCGACAGAATATGATTCGGAACAGCAGGAAAAACTTTTTGTACAAAAATCGCAGTTGATTCCTGACCATATCCGCAGTGTTGAATGTGATTTTGCCAATGAACAGAAAATTTTGTCTTCGGAATGGATCTTTGATAACCGTCCTACATATTGGAGTATTTTTCAACGGTTGGCTGAAAATATGATTTCTCAACATATGGACAGCGTTAAATTCTGCCAAGTTGACACTCCAAGAGGAATAATCTTCTATTGCTTTGTTCCAGAAAATGAGGCGATAGAAGATGTAAAATTGCAAGCCCAAAGTATTTTACGGAAATGTGCAAAACAGACAGGCCACACTCATATTCCCGTTATCCTTGCCTTACTTCATGATTCCGGAGAAATTGGTAAAATAATGTCGGAAATGGATATCATAGAAAAACTTTCCCCGCAGGAGAATGAACTCTATGGCAAAATAGCATCCATCCATCGGGAAAAACGCATTGAAGCTTTGAAAGAGGAAATAAAACAAGCACTTTTGCAGCGTAATTTTGTATCTACATTTACAAGTGATACTTTGCCCACGCGTCTTACGCAGATAGCCAATTCTGTATTTGAAAAAATTTATTCAAAAGTTTTACCGTTTCCCTTTGACGGTTACAGATCAAACAGAACCAATGCGGCTGTAGACTGCGGAAATTTTACCAGATCACTGCTGTCGGATGATTTCTCTTACAGCAAGGTTCAAACTATGCCGCAACGCCAGCAAAATCGCGCCAATTCCGTATTGAAAGAAGCTTGGAAGATTTTCAATAAAGATGGCTCTATCAATGCTCAACCCGCACAGACAAACGCTCGAGCAATCATCATGGAGTGGGATAAATTATTATATGGAAACCAAGAAGGTCTGAATTGTGCTTCTGCCATGGAAATTGCTTGTGCTCCTCCGTATGGAGCAAATATTGCATCGGCAGGACTTTTGTTTTCCGTCTATGTCCAAACTAGAAAGAATATTATTTTTGCAGAAGAAAATGGTCAGCATACAGATTGGCAAACTATGCTCGGTAGATTGTTCGATAACAATCTCTTTTCAATCAAGGCATTGTCAGCTGTTAATCTTTTCAAAACGGAAAATGATGATTCAGAATGGGATCAACTCTTAAATGATTGGGGGAATGCTTGTTCTTATGCTGCGAGAATTGAATTTGCAGCTATGGCAAATGATTTGGAAACAAGAATTCAAATCCCCAGAACAATTAAATGGAAAGCTCAAGAATTACATACTCTTGCTGACGAGGCACAGAGAAAAATTGATGAATTTGATGAAAAAGAGGAAAAAGCTTTTAATATTATTGAAAGAGCCAAAGCTCAAGATGATATTTTTAACCTGAGTTATGGTGCATCATTATTGCAGAGTTGCGGTAAGAAAAAGACAGATGATCCCATGTGGCGTCAGGAAGATTACTCTTACTTGGCAGATCATATTATTACCGCAAAGCAAATTATCATTCAAAACTTTGAAAGTTGGCTGGTTCAGCAACGACCTGCCAACCGTAGTCAAGCAGCATTAGCAGAATTTCGATCCATACTCATTGACAAAATGGGGAGAAACTTAAAAGAATTAGATTTGAAGGCACAGCAGGCTCAAATAGAGCAATATTACACAAAAATTAGTAAAAGTTTTGAACAGGTAGCAGAATGTCAACAGGCATTGATATCTGTAGATACATGGCTTGCAAACTATAACACCTTCTCTCAAAACATATCGCTGACTGAATTAAAAACACTTCAAGAGTCATTAATCGCACATGGCAAGTTGCTGACAAAATCTAAGCAAGCAATGTCTCGTTTGCAAAACGTTCAAATGATTGGAGAAATAGAAGAAAAAATTACTACACTCCTTGAGCTTAAACGAAAACTGGAATTGCAGAAGAGGAAAATCGAAGACAATGCCAAAGCGATTTGGGAATCAGAGCTTTCACCACAAACGGGCGAAGAGTTGAATAGCAGGTTATTAGAACTTGAACATTTATATTCTGGGTCCAGTAGCGATGTCGAAGATTTCAGAAATATGCGATCTGTAACAGAGTTTTACATTGACAGCCTGCACAAGCTACAATATTTGGGCATATCTACTGCAGACTTCAAGACACAAGTAAAAACTACAAAAGAAACCTTTTTATCGCGCTTTGCCGAATATGAACTCCCGTGGGATTTGGAATCTGCATTTTCTCTACTGCAGGAAACCTGTGAAGCTTTCAGACAAAATGCTGCTACAGACTGGCTAGGCAGCATTAACGATCGGATAGCCGATATTTCAATGATGACAATTGCCCAGGGGCATGAATTGCATTCAGAGTTGAACACTCCAC
>JAFVPG010000279.1 GCA_017505415.1 Lentisphaeria bacterium
AGGCCTCAAATTTATCTGCCAAAACTTTCTTTTCCGCCACTTCTGCCTGTAGTTTTTGTATATTTTTACGCAATGGTGCATTAACAAGGATCCAATCTGCCGCTTTTTCTGCTGATTTGTAAAGTTTATTTGCGGCTTCGGGATCTTGGTTAAGTTCCGCCCGTTCAGCAGCAGCAAAATCATTGACTAATGCATCAAGATATTTGCCAAATGCCTGCCCTCTGTCATATTGGGCATTTTCAATAAGCGACTTTTTACTTCTTATTGCCGGCTGCAAACGATAATTTTCCTGAATACACTGTTTTTTCAGTTTTTCTGCTTTTTCCGCTTTTTCAGCAGCAAGTTTCGCTAAACGTTCTTTTTCTGCCTTTTCCGCGGCAATTTTCGCTAAACGCTCTTTTTCTGCTTTTTCTCTGGCAAACTGTTCCTGACGGGCTTGCTCTTTTTGGTGTTTATCGAAGAAATAATATCCAGTGCCGACTGCTCCCAGCAATACGGCGATCAGCACGGCTGCCGCCCATTTGGGGAATCTTCCTTTTTTCTGCACTTTGCCTGCTTTGATTTTTTTGCCGCCAAGTGCCGCCGCAAAATCTGAACAACTTTCAAAACGCTCTGCCGGTTCTTTGCTCATGGCTCGTTTGATGGCGTTACGAATAGCCGAAGGCTGATTTGCAATATCTTCGGGCACATCATTCAAAACTGCTTCACGCAAAACCGCCGCATCCGTACTTTCAAACGGCAGGTGTCCTGCGAGCATTTCGTAAGTCATTACGGCAAGTGCGTACTGGTCGGCGGCTGCTCCCTGGGCTCTCCCCCGCCACTGCTCCGGAGCCATGTAAGGCCCCGTGCCGGATGTGCCGTGATATGCCATAGATACACGGGTCATACTGGTGTGGATCTGTGCGGCAAGACCGAAGTCTAAAACTTTAATCTCTCCAGCAGAATTAATCATGATGTTGCCGGGTTTTATATCCCGATGGATGATTTTCTGCCTGTGTGCATAATCCAAAGCATCGGCTGCTTGTTGGATGATCGGCAAGATACTTTCAAGTGTCAAATCAGCTTCTTTGCGTTTACGCTTGAGCCAGCGGCGGAGGTCTTCGCCTTCGCAACACTCCATGATAAGATAATAATTGCCGTTGGAATTATCTCTTTCCAAATTATTGGAACTGGCAATATTGGGGTGGTGCAGATTATGAACGAGTTGGAAGTTATCTTTAATATCTTCCATTTCCAATGTATTGTGCGATAGTTCCGGCGGCAAGGCTTTGAGTGCCACTTCGATTCCTGCGGTTTCGTCAAAGCACTTGTAAACTACGCCCATGCCGCCCTGACCAAGTTCTGCCAGAACTTTATAGCGGTTCATAATCAAATCGCCAACTTGAAAACGCCCCTCCTTTTTGCGTTCACGGGCATTTTTCATAGTGGCAAAATCATCTGTATCAAATCCCGCTTGCTCCGTATGTTTGCGTGGAGCTATAGTCTTGTCAATATCGTCCATTGGAAGTTCCCTTTAATTATATGCCTGGAATTACTGATCTGATCAATTATAGTTTTTCGCGTTTAATAATATGCCATCCAAATGAAGTTTTTATTGGTTTTGATATTTGATTTTCTTTCAGAGCTAATGTTGCTTCTTCGAATTCAGGTACCATTTGTCCTTTTTCAAAATAGCCCAAATATCCATTCTTTGTTTTTGATGGACAAGCACTGTATTTAGCAGCAAAATCACCAAATTTTTCAGGTTTCAGAAGCAGTTGGGCATAAATAGCATTAGCTTTGTTCAGCTCTTTATCCCCATCTGAATTTTGGGGGACTTTTATTAAAATATGCGATGCACACAATGATCCATAAGAACTGGTCTTTACCGCATTTTCAGGCACAGCAGGCATTGGTGATATTTTTTTGTCATGATCTTCATTAGGTAATCGTCGGTATTCCAGTTGAGATGTTTTATTAATACCGCTTACTTCGAACTTTTGGTATTGAGGAGTAAATGTTTCGCCACTCCATTCGTATAGAAAATACAAACAATTATTTGAGTCGTAGTAGAATTGCGATTTTTGGCTACTACTCTGAGTGTTATTTTTTTTGTTTGTTTCCTGGTCTATTTTATCTTTTACAATTCCGGCAGCGGCAGTATCCCAATGCCAAATAAGGTTGTCGGCGGAATTTATGTGAGCTATTGCTGACAGTTTTATATTTTTTAAATTAGGCAGGTTAGGGTGTTTAATCTTTAGATCAATGAAAATTACTCCATTTTGCAGTTGCCAAGTCCCTGTAGCTACTGATGCTCCCATAGATGTGATTATTGGATCTTGTATGATTTCAAATTTTCCCGACTTCCTAAAAATCAATTTTGTTTGGAATGAGTTTGAGCCTTGAGATGAACCTATAAATGTTATGTTTTGATAATTTTGTGCAACAACTCCACATTCCCAAGCTCCAACGATGCGTTTTTTCAAGAAATCATCACTTTGTAATAAAAAGTTAACTCCATATAGTTTCTCTTCTATTTGAAAACTTGGAGGCGAATAGGTATTTTTGACTTTGAACGAATGTGTTTTAAACCCACTACTTATAAAGAATGTAGCGAAAAATAAAAAAATAGTTGTTAAAAATCTCATATCCCAAACCTTATCTTAATGTTTCCAATACATCACGTGCAGGGAAAATATTGTTTTTCAATGCTTCTGTCAACCATTTTTGAGCATTGTTTTTGTTATATGGCAAAGAATCGTACTGAAAACCTTGAATCTTTGCATACATGCATCCTAAATTAAATTGAGCATTAGGATTTCCTGCTTCAGC
>JAFVPG010000280.1 GCA_017505415.1 Lentisphaeria bacterium
CGTGCCGGTTTCAAGGGCAACAACTATTGATTCAGACGGAACAGGTACTTTATCAAAAAATTCATTCAAACTTTTTTGGGTGTTTGAAATTTTGCCCAAAGAGACACCTTTTTCACCTTTTAGAACAAAAATTTCAATAGTCTTTTGAGAAATATCTAAACCGAAGTAGATTTTTTCTTGTTGCTGTGATACATTACTCATGGTTTGTCCTCCTGATTTTTGAAGCGTACTACACGACTTCGTTGTTCTTGGATTAACATAAATCCGTTTTTATCAAGAGGCAAACCGCTTTTTTTACTTTCAGACAGAAACGTGAAAGACCTCTTGCGTCTCTCATAATATCTTCATGGCACGCAGTGCCGCTTCATGCATCGCAAGATGCGCTTCATATTTTGCGGCATCGCCGCAAAATGCTTCATAAAAAACGCCTGACGATGAAGCAGCTCCCGTCTTCATTTCATTACGCCGCGGCAAGCCATTTCATTCCGTTATGAAGCATTTTCCGTTTTACTCCAAAAATGAAGCATTCGCTCCGCGAAAAGTTGATTTAGTGCAAACAGTGTGGTATATTACTTTTAAGCAGATCGGAAAAAGAGGAAAAGAAAAATTTTATGGAAAGTCTTTCCCACACGTTTACGGCGGTGGCTAATGCGTTTAAAATTGAATTTATCAATTTCTATGTCGGGATCAGTCACGGGGAATTTTTCACCTGTTATCCGCATGCCAGATTGCTTTATTCGCTGAAAAATAAAAAAGCCATGCTCGATGACGGGCAAAACCAGATTGAATTCAAACGCGGCATGTGGCTGCTGATCCCGCCGATGGTGAAAGTGAAGCACTCGCACATTGAGAGCAATCATCTGGCGATACACTTCAATACAACATGGGGGATGATGGAACTTTTAACCCGGTTCGACTCGATCCAATATGCTCAATGTAACGAGCTTATGCCGATAGCTGAATCCATCTCCTCTGTTATTGACGATCCGGTAAAATTTGTCAATGCCGCAGAACTCATGACCCGTTATGTTCTGCACCAAATCCTGCAAACGATCGATATTGACACACAGCGTACCGCAGAAAATATGCTCCGTTATCAGGATTTCACCCAATATCTGCAAAAAAAGTCCGATGCCAGACTCAAAGTAGCTGATATGGCACGTTTTATGGGTATGGGAGAACAGACTTTCGCCAGAAAATTTGCCGCCGACTGGCACATCACACCGCATAAATTCAATGAAAAAATCCTGTCAAATCTGGCAGTAAAACTGCTGGAGCAGACCGAGTTGAGTTTGAAAGAGATCGCTGAAAAACTGCATTTTGCCAATGAGTATCACTTTTCACGCTTTTTCAAACGCAACATGCGTATTTCTCCGGGAAAATTCCGCCGGGAACTCCTCGATTGTCAGCAAAATTGAACAGTTTTTCAGGGTACACACACCGGTTTTGAAGTGTGTTCAGTTACTATTTTAACGTAATGATCGATTTGCTCCTGCTCCGGAAAATCTGCCGGCAAATCCTCAAAAGCCCGTCCCAGCTGCTGATATTTGCTCCTTGCCATCGGGTGATAAGGAATTATATGCACCATTTCAATACCGGAAAGTTTTTCTGCTGTTTCAGCAATATTGAGCAAGTGTTCCATTGAATCATTTACTCCTGGTATCAGTGGACAACGCAGAAAAATCCTTGCACCTTTTTCGCTCAACAAGCGTAAATTATCCTTTATCAAAGTGTTATCCACTCCGGTAAGTTTCAAATGCCGCTGCGGATCAGATACCTTGAAGTCATAAAGGAAAATCTCCGTTAAGGGGATCCACTTTTCCAGATATTTGAATTGCCCGTATCCGCAGGTTTCAACACAGCAGCGGATATCGTTTCGGGCAGCTTCCAGCAATATTTCAGTAGTGAAATCCGCTTGAAAAAGTGCTTCCCCCCCTGAAATCGTCAACCCTCCGCCGCTCTCTTCAAAAAACATCCGCTCCTTGAGTGCTTCAGCAACGATCTCTCCGGCACTCATATAGTATCCGGAAACTTTCAACGCTCCACTGGAACACATTTTTGCCTGACGGATTTCGTCATCGCTCCAACTGAAACGGGGAAACTTTTCAAATAAATTTCCGCAAAGTCCGCAATGCAGACACCGTCCGGATTGCCAAAGTATTTCCACCTTGCCGGATTGCGATTCCGGAGTATGACACCATGCACAACGCAGCGGACACCCTTTCAGGAAAACCACCTGCCGGATCCCCGGACCATCGTGAACGGCAAAGTGTTCTATATCTAAAACCAAACCTTTCATAACCGCTCCGCCTGTCGGATGTAAGCATCCTGTTCCTTGCGGCCGATGGAGTTCCATAAAACGTTCCAACCGCAAATACGAACCTGTAAATGGCGGTATTTTTCCGGATCTTTCTGTGCTTTACGCAAAATTTCCGGGTCCATCACGTTAAAGTGCATCGCGTGACCGAAATTTTTAATGTAAGTCATCAGCAGTGATCTCATTGCCTGCAATCCGGCAGCTCCTTTTACTTCCGAAGGGTGCAGCATGATATCTATCGGCAAATTCGCCATAAAAAGCGATGAATCAAA
>JAFVPG010000281.1 GCA_017505415.1 Lentisphaeria bacterium
CCGCCTCAGCCGCAAAGCTGCTCTTAAAGAACTTTAAGGGTAAAAAAGGGGAGCGGAAAAACTTTTTTCTTGATTAAAAGAAAAAACGTTTTTCCGCTCCCCTTAAACCCCTCACCTTTTCAAAAAAGAAAAGGGTACTTGGGAATATATTTTACAAGCTCTTTCGTATTTGGCAGGGCTTTTTTTGTTTGTTAAGTTGCCAACAGGGCAGGCAAATGCGCCAGCAGAATGAAAAGGCGGGTGGAACGCCCAAAAAAGAAAAGGGTACTTTTTTATAGATTATGCAAGTTCTGTCGTGTTTGGCAGGGCTTTTTTTGTTTGTTAAGTTGCCAACAGGGCAGGCACATGCGCCAGCAGAATATTAGCCAAAGGCTATGCGGGTGGAACGCCCAAAAAAGAAAAGGGTACTTTTTTATAGATTATGCAAATTCTGTCGTGTTTGGCAGGGCTTTTTTTGTTTGTTAAGTTGCCAACAGGGCAGGCACATGCGCCAGCAGGATGAAAAGGCGGGTGGAACGCCCTCTGTCGTGTTTGGCAGGGCTTTTTTTGTTTGTTAAGTTGCCAACAGGGCAGGCACATGCGCCAGCCGAATATTAGCCAAAGGCTATGCGGGTGGAACGCCCCCCTGTCGCAAATTACAAATCAGCTCACATGTGAACGGTAATAAGCATCACGTCTGACAATGCGGAAAAATGAGAGAATCAGCGGGATAACCAGAATACACAGAATCCCTGCAATGTAAAAAATACTGTTAATTGAAGAATGGGCAAATACCCAGCCGCTGACAATAGATGCGGCCATAATACCGATACCATTGGCGGTTGAAGAGAAACCGAAAACAGAACCGCGTTTTTTACGGGGAGTCGCTCCGGAAAGAACTTTCTGCAAAAGCGGCGATATTCCACCGGCAGCGAGATAGAGCATAGTTCTTGCTATTGTAAATCCTGCAATATTATTGACATACCCCTGAAAAAACAAGCTGATTGCAGATAATACAAAAATAGGAACAATAAGTTTTCTTATCGGCACTCTGTCGCACAGCCAGCCATTGATAACACCTGATATGATTGCTCCGCCGCTTACAATAGCACTGATAATACCGGTCCAATATGCAGCAGCAGCTTTAGCTGTCATCTGTTCAACTTTCAAAGCAATATAAGGCGTTTCAAATGTACGGATAAATCCTGTCACGGTAAAAAGAATCAACAGCAGCCAGACTGCACGGGTGAATTTCGGCAGCATAGCGAAAAAGTTTTTCCTGCGTACAGGCTTGATTTTTACCTTCATCAAATCAGGATCATCTTTGGTAAACAAAACAAATATACCGGCAATAAAATAAAGAATACCGCACATCCAGAAAGCAAAAACATAATCAAATTTTGCAATAATCAAACCGCCAATAACATATCCAAGCATGGAACCTCCCCAAATTGCAGTAGAAAACACTCCCAATGCAACCCCCTGCCGGTTATCCGGTGTCGTTCTCACCAGCATAAGCTGTGACGCCGCAGTCGTTCCTGAACATGCCGCAGATATAAATCTGATAACTATCATCCAGTTTGCAGAAACATACCCCATCAACGGAAACAGAAAACATCCGAGAAAAGTTCCGCGCAAAAGCATGATTTTAACCCCGAAACGGTCGGATAATTTTCCCCATATCGGCAGAAATATCGCATACGCCAGACTGCCGCACAGATTGAACATGGTAACATAAAATGCCAATTCGCCCTTCTCTGTAATATTCAATCCGTTTTTAAAATACAGCGGTACAAAAGGCGCCATCGCACTGAATCCCGACATGATAAGAATTTGCGATGCCCACAGCATAACAAGATTCTGTTTCCAGTTTACCTGTCCCATAATCCCCCCGGAAAAGCTCAACAAATCACTCCATTTTCAAGATGATAAATATTATCTGCACATGACGCAACAACATCACTGTGGGTAATCATTATAATAGTACATTTTTTTTCATTGTGCAATTCTTTGAAAAGTTCAAGTATTGACTCCCCGTTATTTTTATCCAGATTTCCGGTCGGTTCGTCAGCCAGAAGCAATGCCGGAGAATTAAGTAATGCTCTGGCAATAGCCGCACGCTGCTGTTCCCCGCCGGACATTTCATTTGGCCGGTGTTTCAAACGTTCTCCCAATCCGACTCTGGCAAGGAGTTCAGAGGCTTTTTTTCCGGCATTTGCCTTTGACAAACCATTGAGCATTCCGGACAGCATAACGTTTTCCCAGACATTTAATTCCGGCAAAAGCTGATAGGACTGAAAGACAAATCCTATTTTTTCTGCACGGAAAAAGCTGCTTTCACGACGGCTCATAGTTGAATATTTTCTGCCTTCAAAATAAATTTCTCCGGACGTTGGTTTTTCGAGAGTGCCAAGCAGATTAAGCAATGTTGTTTTGCCGCTTCCGGATGCGCCGAGGATGGCGTTCCATGAACCTTTTTCTATTGTCAAATTTATATCATAGAGAACCGGAACATAACTTTTGCCCAACTCATAGGATTTAGCGACCTGTGAGCATTCAAGCAATATTGTTTTTTCATTATTCATAACGCAACGCCTTTGCCGGATCAAGTTTTGCCGCACGCAATGCCGGAATAACTGCTCCCAGGGTGCAAAGCAATACCGCAGCAACACAAATTAAAACTACATCTGAACATATTATTTTGGCAGGCAGTCCGTCAAAATAATAAAACTCTTTCGGAAACAGATCCTGCCCCGCAATGCGTGAGGCAAAATCTAATATGTTATTACGGAAATACAACACCAGAAAACCACCAACTGTACCGAAAAACGTTCCTATCAATCCGACAAACATTCCCTGATAAACAAAAATACGCATACAGGCCCCACCGGTCGCACCGAGAGCTTTCAGACTACCGATTTCTATTGTCTTTTTGTACACGGAGGTTATCAATGTGTTAGTAATACTGAATGCGGCAACAAGCACAATAAATATCAACAGAAAGAACATCATTCTTTTTTCGACCGCCAGCACGCCGAGCAAAGCGGAATTCATATCCTGCCAGCTGAATGCACGCATTGAAGTACCTTTCAAAACATTATTCATACTGTCGATTTCATCATATATATTATACGGGTCATCAAAATATCCGTAAACCGCAGTAGCAGTTCCAGCACGCAAATCAAAAAGTTTAGCCGCATCGTCTATCGGCAAAAATACAACACTGCGGTCAAAATCAGATTTATTGAAAGAATACAATGCTTTGACTGTAAATTCAGAAGGCAGATAAACCGGATTCTTTTCATTCAATTCAACTTTGCCGGAATCTGAAATTTTGACCATACTTGTCAATTTGCGGGGAGAATGAAGCAGAATTTTATCTCCTACCCCGACAAACCAGCGATCAGCCATGGAAGTACTTATGGCAATTTCACCCTTATCAAGTTTGAATTCGCCGCTTTTTACAACTTTACTCAAATCAACTGATTTTGCCAAATCCTCAGTATCAACCCCCATAACATATATCGACGGCTCAAGCCGCTGACGGTACTGCATCAATGCAGGTGCCGCCACAACAGGGAATGCACGTCCTCCATGTTTTTCGATCATGTCAACATATTGATACGGATTCCTGAAAGCATAATAAACTGTACTCTTGATTTGCACATGTGCCTGTGTATCAAGGATTTTTTCTTTCATCAAATCGGTAAATCCGGTCATCACCGCAAGCACTATCATCAAAACTGCAACTCCGAGAGCCACCCCGATAATGGAAATGACTGTTATCACCCCTACCGCACTGCGTTCGGGCTTCAAATAACGGAGTGCCAGAAAAAATTCCGCGCGCTTCAACATTTTTTACTCCTCATAAAATTCAGCAACAGCATCGACTGTATATTTGGGAACTGTAAGACGTTTATTATCATCAAGATAATATGATTGATCCTCATTCAATTTTATATCTTTGTACTGCGGTTCCTCTGCCGGATAACCGACAGCGACCACAGCATAAACCTGACGATTTTCATCAAGTTTCAAAAGATTTTTTACCTCTTCATGGTCAAAACTGCCAAGCCAGCAACACCCCAGTCCCAAATCACAAGCCTGCAATTCCATGCTCATAACTGCCGCTCCAACATCAAATTTGACATACGATGCATTTTTTTCTGCCGGTCCATGAACAACAATAAAGCAATCAGGCGCACTTTCTCCCCACACCGGAGTGCGGTACGGTTTGACTAATGCAGCCCAGAGAGTACCGTTAAAAATCTTTTTCAACATATTTTTTTCAGTAACAGCAGCATACCGCAATCCCTGCTTATTCATGGCGCAGGAACTCAAACGTGCAGCATTCAAAAGAGAAATTATTTTTTCTTTTTCAACTTTTTTCTGCTGATACAAACGAACTGTTCTCCGTTTCTGCAAAATATCATGAAATTCCATTTTTACCTCAAATTTTATCTCCGGCAAGTCCGGAAACACGCAGCATATCAGCGATTACCAGAGCGCACATTGCCTCTGCGACAACAACGACACGGGGAACCAGACATGGATCATGTCTGCCGTGTATCTCAATATCTCTATTTTCGTCAGCGACTGTTACCGTCTGCTGTTTCTGTGCGATCGAGGGAGTAGGTTTGACTGCACAGCGGAGTATCACAGTATTACCATTGGAGATACCGCCGAGAATACCTCCGGCATGATTGGTGACAAAACCGCCACTACGCATAAAGTCATTATTTTCACTGCCAAGTTTCGATACAACATCAAATCCATCACCGATTTCAACTCCTTTGACTCCGCCGATCGACATCAATGCTTTGGCAAGTTCTGCATCAAGTTTATCAAAACAGGGATTTCCGAGACCGGCAGGCAATCCATAAATATGACATTCGACAACACCACCGATACTGTCATGCGCCTGAGCAGCCTCAAGGATTGCTTTCTCCATATTTCCGGCCTGTTCAGGATCTGCGGCGCGCACAATATTTTTTTCGATAAAATCAGGTTCAAAAATCGCACCATGTACATTACCAACAGATTTTGTAAAAGCAACAACAGAAATTCCGAAATGCTCCAAAAGTTTTTTTGCCAATGCACCGGCAGCAACACGTCCGGCAGTTTCCCGACCGGAACTTCTGCCGCCGCCTCTGTAATCCCGTATGCCGTATTTGGCAAAATATGTATAATCAGCATGACCGGGACGGAAAACATCTTTTATATTGGAATAATCACTTGAATGCTGATCGCTGTTGCGAATCAGCAACGCAATCGGAGTACCTGTTGTTTTACCTTCAAAAATTCCTGACAGAATTTCAACCTGATCGCTCTCCCGACGTGCGGTAGTAACTTTTGACTGCCCCGGACGACGGCGGTCAAGTTCTTTCTGAATATCTTCTTCAGAAATTTCAATTCCGGCAACCATTCCGTCAACAACTGCTCCAATAGCAGGGCCGTGAGATTCTCCGAAAGTCATGACCTGAAACAGTTTTCCGAAAAGATTTCCGCTCATTACAATAAATATCCTTCCAGTTTTCCGTCAAGCAATGCCGCACATTCCTCCACTCCGGAATCCCCGACATCGACAGTCAGATCCGCATTACCTGAATAAAACTCAATACGTTTCTGCGACATCTCTGCAAAAACACTTGCCGGATCACTTACTTCTTTCAAATATGCCGGTACACCATTGGCAATAACCCGTTCCCAGGCATATTCAATATCAACATTGATAAATACTACCAACCCGAGTTTTTTCAACATTTCAGCAGTCACACCGGGATTATCTGCGACACCGCCGCCGACCGAAATGACACGTGACTGATCGTCCTCGTTGGTGCTTTCTATAAGCTGTTCGATCGCTTCTGCTTCAAGACGGCGGAATTCTTCTCGACCGACCTTGTTAAAAATTTCACGGCAGGAGAGTTTTTCCCCGTTGACAAGCATATAATTAGTCTCTATGAGTTCGTCTGAATCAACGAACAACAAATCATGTTCCTCTGCGAGTTTTGCTCCGATGGAACTTTTTCCGGCGTGTTTGATACCAACTAAAACTATATTCATAATATTGAATCCGGTTTTATGATTTCAGTACCTATACCCTTATCAGTGAAAATCTCCAGCAGCAGAGAATGAAGCATTCTGCCGTCGATCATATGCACCTTGTTCACTCCGGCATTCAAGGCATCAATACTGCTCTTGATTTTGGGCAGCATACCGCCGGAAAGGATTTTTTCCTGAATAAGTCCATCAACTTCAGTAGTGCAAATAGTCTGGATAACACTGCTTTCATCGGAAGGATCACGCATGATGCCGGGAACATCACTCAAAAAAACAAGTTTGCGGCTGCGGATGGCCTGTGCAACTTTGCAGGCGGCAACGTCAGCATTGATATTATAGATCTGACCGTCTTCGCCGACACCGAGCGGAGTGATAACCGGAGTTTTGCCGTCGGCGATAATATTCATAATTTTATCAGTATCGACTTTTATGATCTCACCGACAAAACCGATTGATTTCTTTTCTCCACTGACCGGATCGACAGCGTAAGTACGTTTAGCTGTAAAAATATCTTTACCGCTCAAGCATACGGTATTGCCACCGGCATTATTGGCAAGTGCAACGAGATCGCGGTTAACTTCATGCAGCACCTTGTCGACAACTTTTATAGTACGATCACAGGTATTGCGCAAGCCATTGACAAATTCAACCGGAATATCCTGTTTTTTAAGTTCTGCGGAAATTGCTTTGCCACCGCCATGCACAACAACGGGAGAAAAACCGATACATTCCATAAGCACAATATCACGCATTGTACTTTTGACTAATTCAGGGTCCTCCATAGAGCTGCCGCCGAACTTGATTACCATTAATGCCTTCCGGAATTTCTGAATGTAAGGAAGAGCTTCACACAAAATAGACGCCTTATTAATCGTTTCTTCGATTTTCATTTTCTTTCCCGTATGTTGTTATATACTACCATTTTATCAAAAGAGATGCCCACGTCAAGCCGCCGCCGAATGCGGTAAGAACCAGATAATCGCCGCGCTTGACTGCGCCTGAAGAATTTATCTCGTCAAGACAAAGACCAATGGAAGCGGCAGAAGTATTGCCGTAACGGTGAACATTGCGGTAAATAACTTCATCTTCCACTTCCAGACGCTGTGCGACAGCATCAATAATACGGTAATTTGCCTGATGAGGAATAACGTAACGGAGTTCGCTTGCTGCGACTCCGGATTGAGCCAAAACACTTTTTGCCGCACCGACCATAGCACCGACTGCAAGTTTGAAAACTTCTTTGCCTTCCATATAGATGCAATTCAATCCCTCGGCAATAGTTTCTGCGGTATCGGGCATACGGCTGCCGCCGGAACGGCGTTTCAAAACTTCAGAATAATTGCCGTCAGAATGCAGATCGGAGGCAACTATGCAATCATAATCCACTGAATCATCTTTACCGATAATTACAGCTCCGGCACCGTCACCGAAAAGCACACAAGTATTACGATCTTTCCAATTGGTGATGGAAGAAAGTTTTTCAGCACCGATAACCAATGCATTTTTGTATTTATCACGGCATTTGAGCAGTGAAAAAGCTGTTTCCAGAGAATAAAGCAATCCGGAACATGCGGCTTCAAGGTCAAAACAGAAAGCATTTTTTGCTCCAAGTCGGCGCTGCAGCACACAGCCGGTGCTGGGGAATGAGTGGTCGGGAGTTACGGTAGCCACAACAATGAGATCAAGTTCTTCTGCGCTCATATTGGCATTAGCGAGAGCCTTGACTGCGGCTTCATAAGCCAAGTCACTGGTTGCCTGCTCCGGAGTACTGATATGGCGTTCCTGAATACCTGTTCTGGTACGGATCCATTCGTCACTGGTTTCGACCATTTTTTCCAAATCAGCATTTGTCAGAATTTTTTCCGGCACATAGGAACCGGTACCTTTAATGATTATACCCATTATTTCTCATCCTGTTCTGCAATATTTTTCTTTGCTTCATACTCATCAATAATCTTATGCAATCTGTCGATTTTTTCAACGATTCTGTCGTTGACACCGAATTTGATACATTCTCCGGCGAGACGGATCGCATTCAAAACTGCACGGGGAGTTGAAGAACCGTGTCCTACAATACAAACTCCATTCAAACCGAGCAGCAATGCGCCGCCCTGTGCTTCAGAGCTTCCGTTTTCCTTCAACTCTTTGAAAGCACGTTTATTAAAAAGTCCCATTATCATGCGGACCGGATTTTTCCTGTAAATAACATTGAGCCAGTATTTTACGCTGTTTGCCAAACCTTCACTGGTCTTCAAAAAAACATTTCCGGTAAAACCGTCAGCCACAAGTACTTTGCATGCACCTTCAAAAACGGTGTTACCTTCAACATTACCGACAAAATTTATCGGGGCAAGCTCCAATAATTTGAAAGCCTCTTTGGTAAGATCATTACCCTTTGAATCCTCACCGCCGACACTCAACAGACCGACAGCCGGATTTTCAAGTCCGTACAAAAACTCACAATAAACACTGCCCATCACGGCGAATTCCGCCAGATTCATAGGAGTAACTTCAACATTGGCTCCGGCATCTGTCAACAAAAACCTGCCGCTGTATGCAGGCATTGATGCTGCAAGTGCAGGACGGTTGACACCGGGAAGAGTACGGACAATAACTTTGGTTGCCGCCAATGTTGCTCCGGTATGACCGGGAGTAACAAACGCATCAGCTTCTTTTGATTTCAGAAGTTTCGCACCGACAGTGATGGATGAATCTTTTTTGCCGCGGATACTGGTTGCAGAACTCTCTGACATCTCAACCACGGTAGGAGCATGAACCACACTCAAACGGGGATGAGAAGCGATTCCGTATTTTTCCAGATAATAAGCGATTTTGCCGGAATGACCGACAAGAATAATTTCTATTTCCGGATATTCATACAATGCATTGGCAACTCCCTCAACTACAACCCCGGGAGCATAATCACCGCCCATAGCATCTACTGCAATTCTCATAATCCGCACCTCACTTTTTTCACGCTGCAAAACAACTTAAACGGAACCGATCGCAATTCAACCGGTTCCGTTTTAAATTGATTAAGCCTCAACAGTGATGACCTGTTTGCCTTTGTACATACCGCAAACTGAGCAAACCTGATGCGGGAAGCAGGGAGATTTGCAGTTGGGGCAGAAAGTTGCCTGAACGCCTTCATAGCGGTTGGCTGCTTTGCGCAAACGTTTTTTCATCTTGGAAGTTTTTCTTTTCGGTACTGCCATTTTTAAATCCTTTCATTTATGTATTTGAACAACAGTAAAATAATATTCCTTGAGAATCGTCATATAATATAACACATTTTTGCGATTTTTCAATTAATTTTCTATCAAAAAACCGCATTTTTCAACGACTTAAGATGGTTATTTATTGCAAATACCTAAAAATAAACAAGTTACACAAAACAACCATAAAATATCTGAAAAAAATATCATTTTACCGCATTTTCACGGAAGTTTAAAATCGGCAATAATATCATCGACCTGCTGTTGATTGATCGGGTTGAGTTTACCGAGTTTGCCGGCCATGATGATACACTTGGCTGTAAATTCAGAAACTTCCAACCGGTCAAATGCTTCAAGCAAAGTCCTGCCTGTTGTAAGAATACCGCAGTTTTCAATCAGAATGACAGGATTTGATGGAGAAAGCAGCTCAACAACCGCATTGGGATTATTAAAATACTCTTCTGCCTTCAAAATCGGCACGTCACGCATCATGATATAACTTTCAGGAATAGTACGACTGTCGATCGGAGTACCGGTTACTGCAAATGCCATCAGATAGGGCGGTCTGGTCATGATAATTGAATTGATCCACGGACATTTATTGAAAATGTTGCGGCAGATCATAGTACCGCTGGAAGGATTTTTCCCAGCTTCACGCATACCTTTATACATACGCACCATGCCCAGAGAATCCAGATACATCGGCTCAAAATTTGCCGGAGTTATAAGAAAATCATCTTCCCCCAAACGACCGGACAGAAACGCACTGCCGCTGAAAAGAAGTCTCTGTCTGTAACAGCGGGCACGAAAAGTTGCCATTTCGTCACGCAATTCACATTCCGCTGCCGAAACGACATGCGGGATAAATTCAGAGTAACTCTGCTTTTTCAATTTGCCCAACAGAGGTTTTTCTTCTCCCAAACTGGTTGAATTGATTTGAATACGAGCCACATAATCCAATGCTTCAAAACGGGCAAATGCCTCCGCAATAGATGCGCCTGCCATAACTGCACCATGATTTTCCATAATTACAGAATCCGCACCATTTGCAAATTCCGCTGCAATTATTTTGCCCAATTTTTCACTGCCGGGAATCTCGTATTCCGCAAAAGCGACCTTGCCGCAAACTTTAGCAGCCCCCGGAATAAGATTCGGATCGGGCATACGTCCAGTCAGACTGAAAGCAACAAGCGCAGGAGAATGGGCATGCAAAACCGCCTTGACATCTTCACGCAATCCGTAAACGGAACGGTGAAACGGCAATTCACAGCTGGGACGGTGCTTGCCTATAATTTCTCCATCGGGAGTAACTTTTACAATATCTTCCGGACTGAGTGAACCTTTATCAATTCCGGACGGGGTGATCCATATATTGCCCTCATCGTCCTTGATGGACAGATTTCCGCCGCTGGTAGTGGTCATACCGTGATCATACAAACGCTGAATCGTCTGCACCAGAATATTTCTGGGGTGAACATAACTGAAACTCATTTTTAATACTCCGGAATTTTATTCATTTACTACAGCGACTTTAATACCGAGCATCTTGACATTAGTCTCAAGAGCTTCTGCAATATCTTTGAGCGGGAAATGGTGGGTTACAAGTTTTTCAACCGGCAAACCGATACCCGCCGCACGTTTAAGGAACGCAAAAGTAACAGGATAATCCTGCGGAGTATAGACCCATGAACCGACTGCAGTAACTTCTTTGTTGCAAAGGTCATAATGATGATTTATGGAACAGTTGCCGCCGTCCATAAAGAATCCGACTTCGCACAAACCGCCGCCGCGACGAATCAACTTCCAGGCATTTGCCCCTGCCTGAGCGACACCGGTACATTGAAAAACAAATTCAGCTCCGAGACCGTCGGTGGCTTTTTTCACATCGGCAAGCATATCTTCAAAAGAGGCGTATTTTGTGAAATTGAAAGTATCAGTCGCACCGAGAGTTCTGGCGATTTCCAGACGGTTATCATTCCCGTCAACAGCAATGATATTTTCAATACCGAGTGTGCGGAGAACGGACATTACAAGCAAACCGATTGGACCTGTCCCCTGCACCAGAACTTTGGTATTAAAATTGAGCAGACCTGTTGTTTTAGCGCGTTCAACTGCGTGAACTGCGACTGCAGCAGGCTCGACCAGCAGTCTCTGATCAAGAGTCATATCTGAAACATTGAAAAATGTTGAATTGGCACGAACCTTCATGTGGGTTGCAAAATAACCGTTGAGATGTATTTCATCATCGGGGAAAAGTCCGTAAACTCCAACGTTTTCGCACAGATTTGTCCGAGCGGGAGTATTTTTGCAGGCAGAACATTCACCGCAAGGAATGATACAGGTAACAATACTGTCCCCGACCTTAAGAGGAACGCCTGCAGAATCTCTGGTAATATTTTTGCCGAGTTTGACTATCTCCCCGGAACCTTCATGTCCGAGGACGACGGGACAAAGTCCGAATGGATCACGTTTATATTCATGTCCGTCAGTACCGCACACTCCGCACCCCTGCACTTTAATAATCATTTCATCATCATTGATTTCAGGGATCGGGAATTCTCGAAATTCAAATTTTCCGGGGGCGACGAGTACCGCCGCAGTTGCCATGTCAGTCATTTTACTGCTCTCTTTCAAAATAAATTAATGTTAACAATACACACAGCATATCTCATCTGCGTCAGCATTAATTTAGCATATTTTCGTTTTTTTTCAACCCGGAATGCTTAATTTTTTTAAGCATATTACTGTCACCCCCAAAAAGGATAACAACATGCAACAGAACTGAAAATATTATTCAACTCAAGATAAACTGCCATTGTACTCAACAGCCGTAATATTATGCCGCAACACAGGAATTTTGAGGAAGAGTTTCCGTCATGGAACATCTTTTATCTATCAAAAAACCGCATTTTTCAACGACTTAAGAAACTTATTCATTATAACTCATTGAAAATAAAAAACTTACAAAAGTTGACATATTGCAAAATATATTTTTCCAAAGCAATACGATCAAATAAATACCTCTTCACCTTCGTGAGCAAGCATAACATTTTCCCGTTTTGCGATTGCTTCCTGTTCTGACGGATTTTGAGGCCAGAGAGTACGGGCGCGGTGATCAAACCATATTTTCACATTATCATCTATATTGCCGGTTTTCTGCAAAACACGGCGGATATTGGCAAACATCACCGGATCACTGTGTTCAAATATCCGCCAGTCATCAGCTTCAGACATTGTTGCATCCCATACAACCGCATCAATATGAGTTTTACCTATCAACAATCTTGCTTTGGTAAGCATCCATGCAGTATCCAATGCATAAAGCAACGTTTTATCACCGCTTATCAGATAATTGAATGTTTCTTCCTTCAAATCTGTCACTGCATGATTTGCCGGCAGCACCAGAAAAGAACACCCTTCAAAATCAAATCTGTCTCCGGCAGAAACAGGATGTACCTCACAAAAATCCTTAACCTGTTCACACGCCTGCCAAGTACCGTAAAAAGGTATTCTCCTTCCTCCGGCAATAATGCGTATCACTTCAACAGAAAAATGATCACTGTGACTGTGAGTATTGACAATTCCTGAAATTTTTTCATAATCAATCCCGAATCTGTTCAGCGCTTTAGCGACTGTAGGACCGCAATCAAGCAGTATTGAATCATTCAGTAGCGTGGCTGTTGAGCCGAGTATTCCATCTTCGCCATAGTGTGACCAGTCGTAATCTGCGGCTCCGCAGCCTATAAATCGCATTTTCATAATTCACATATTTCCGCAGAACAATTCAACATTATCAAAATATGCAGCCTGCTCAGGAGCTTTTTCAAAAGTTCTCAACATGACTTTGCATTTTACTGCACCTTTCGGAAC
>JAFVPG010000282.1 GCA_017505415.1 Lentisphaeria bacterium
CGAGGAAACAACCGTCACATCGTTGATATACTCTGCCATTTTTTTCAGAAAGTCATCGCACAAGGCATCAATTCCTGCTTCAGAAAAATCAGGAGCGTTATCTGTATATCCTAAAAATCCGGGCGTACTGCTGTATGACTCCAGATCAATATATTGCGTTATATCCATATTCATTTTGACCATTGGCGTTTGTGTAAGTAAAACGATTTGCTATGAATACTATGAACACTATGAATACTATTAATACTGATAAAGTTTTCCCGGTATTCTCAGTATTCCTGTTTATTTTTGTTCCGCTCTTTCAATCTTGCAGAAAACATTTGTTCTTTGAAACCGCCTTGGGCAAGAAATTTTTTCTCCAAAGCACTCAATTGAGCTTGTAGTAAATAGTCTTCCTGATGCAAAAAACATATAACCATATTGGCAATAGTTTCAGCAGGTCGGCTTTTTCCTAACTCAACAAACCACTGATCCGGTACACTGGGGTCTACCGATTTTTTACGCAGGAAATCAACCTCCACAGAATTCTTTTCCCATTGGCGCAAGTTGCGAACCCGCAAAAAATCTTCATAATCCAGAAGCAGTTCCTGAAAACTTGCTTTTGCAACATTGGTCAATTTTATTGCAGTTTCCATTGAGGTCACTCCGGCGGCACTGCCTTCGGCAATATTCTGTTTGCCGCTGCGGGCTGCTTGAATCATCTGGTCGATCGTGCGATCACCTCTATTCAAGAAAGTATGTGCAAAATGAAACGTCAAATCATAAATAATCTGCGCTTTACGGAAAGTCAGCAAAGTTTTGAAATCGCCATTGGGAGATGTTAAAAAGTCCCGGTCATTGCTCATTTTCCGGACTCCATCTTTTTCAGAACTTTCCGGGCTTTGGGGTAGCCGAGTTCGGCGGATTTGTGCAAGTATTTTAACGCAAGTTGACGGTTCTTGCGGACTCCGCGCCCATTGGTATAGCATTTATACAGGGCGTAGTACGCTGACGGATGATCCTGCTTTGCGGATTTCCGGAAAAGTTTCACCGCCAGTTTTTCATCAGGTTCGATACCGTCATATCCATTCAAATAGCGTAAGGCAAGATTGTATAATGCCATATCATCGTTCAAGTCAGCGGCTTTTTTCAGCCACATAATGCGTTCTGCATCCGAAATTTCAACGCCGTAATCAACTACGGCAAGTTGATTCATTGCCCATAAATCTCCAGCCACAGCTGCTTTCTTGTTCCAGAAAAATGCCTGTTGTAAATCGCGCTTGACACCTCTTCCGTAAAAATAGCAGTTGCCTAAATTATACATTGCATCAGCGTGGGGTTCTTCTGACTCTGAAGCAAGCTTGAAATATTCAAAGGCTTTGCCCAAATCCCGCTTCACTCCTTTACCATCCTTGTAGCGGTTTCCCAATCGGTAATATGCTTTGCCATAACCAAGTTCAGCAGCTCGCAAGTAATATTTGATTGCCGTTTTGTGGCATTTTTTCACGCCATCGCCAAAAGTATAACATTCTGCCAAATTATACAATGCCACGGCATCGTCTTGTTCCGCAGCAAGTTTATACCATTTTACCGCTTCTGCATGATTTTGTTTTACTCCAGTTCCATCTGCATAGCAAACTCCGAGATTGCATTGAGATTCGGCATCGCCTTGCTCTGCTGCCAACATATAATACTTTGCAGCAAGACGCATATTTTTTCTGGTCCCGATTGCGTTGTCGTAACAACGGGCAAGGTTGAATTGGGCACTCACTAATCCGGCAGCCGCAGCGATTTTGTAGAAATCAACTGCAAGTGCGGGATTCTTTTCTGTACCGATGCCTTCTTCGCAGCAATAGCCCAGCCGGTTCACTGCAAAAGAGTTGCCCATCTCCCCGGCTTTGCGGTAAAGTTCAACAGCTTTGACCGGGTCCGGATCGCACCCGATACCTTCTTCATAAAAAATGCCGAGTTGACAAATCGCGTGCTGATCACCTTGTTCAGCGGATTTTTCATACCAATAAAAGGCTTTTGTCAAATCAATTTCAGTACCGGTTCCAAGTTCATAACACATTGCCAAATTGAATTGTCCGGTTGCATCGCCTGCTTCGGCAGAACGGGTGTACCAGTAGAAGGCTTTTTCGTGATCGACTTCCACGCCGTCGCCCTCATCATAACTCCATGCCAAGTAACATTGAGCTGCCGCATTGCCCGCTTCGGCAGCTTGGATAAGTTCTTCAATATTATTTTCAGTTTCCGGATCGTGCTTTGCCATACTGTAACTCCTTGATTGACCGCAGATGTAATATACTGTCTATTGATAAGTTTTTCAATTCTGCAAAATAAAAAAAGCCGACTTTACCCGGTCGGCACGGGGCTTTGGAAGGCAACCCATAAAAAAATCACGCTTTCTGCGCCATGCAGAAAGCCGCAACGTAAAAATGAAAAACTCAATAGCAAGTTTACTTGCGATCTTGAGTTTTATTATTTTTACAGTGATTTTTTGTCCACCGCCTGGAAAAGTGCAAAAAAAAATGGCGGCTGGAAAAATTTATCGTCACCCACCATTCTAAACCGCTTTTTGAGGCTAAAACTTCAGAATTTCGCTGTGAAATCGAATTCTGAAAATCACTTCACTTTGGTTCAGAAAAACTCAGAATACTCAACAATATAGATTTGTTATACAAAAGTGCTTTTGTGAGGGAGGCAAATTTTACTGTTCCCGTGAAAAGCAGTACATCTTTTTCCCGGTCAGAAATTGCTGTGATGAAGCTTCAGAAAATCTTTTGGAGTACGTCCGGTATGTTTCTTGAAAAAACGGGAAAAATAAAATTCATTGGAAAATTTCAATTCTTTTGCCACTTCATACACCCGGTATTCACCGGAAGAAAGCAGTGTATAAGCGCGCCGCAGAATACAACGGGTCAGAAAACGTTTAGGCGTTATCCTGTTTTGACGGATGAAATTCCTGCTGAATGTATCACGGTTTACTTTGCAAAGATTTGCCAGTTCGGCAACCGTTGTCATGGCTGTACACGTCTCGGAAAGCAATCGCAACCCCGGACTGTAAACTCCGTTCAAATTCAATTCCACAAGTTCCAGACGGTCAAGCAGGGCTCCGATACAATCGTATGTGATCCCCAGTAATTTGACGGACCATACATTTTCCGGTGCAATTCTGAAGATCTGCAACGTCCGTTCAACCAGTGCCGGGTCATCAAAATCCAATATTTTATTGACGGAAGTAAATAGATCAAGACCATTATACAAATCAACGAGAAATTGGATCGAAACAAAGTACATTGATTTTGATAAACGTACTGCGGCAATATGCTCCGCCGGGATAAAATAAACGTGTCCCGCCGACATGGCATAGTGACAGTCGGCATCTTCCACATAAGATTCTTCGTTATCGCTGCTGCCCAGACAAAACAGCAAACGGTTCACTGAAAGTGCAGCAAACGTTCCATCTGCTGCCGGATAGGTGCCATAGGCAAAATGAGTGATCTGTAAATGAAAACGATTGGATAAGTATAATAAATTATCTTTGCATTCTATTGGCATAATAGCATATCTCCGTATTGACTTCTGAATTAATATACACCGTTTGA
>JAFVPG010000283.1 GCA_017505415.1 Lentisphaeria bacterium
AAATTGGCGCATGACTTTGCTTTGGGGGATAATATGCGGTGTCTTTTCTGCTGTCGGCAATATCATGCTGATTGAAAGCATGACGACTTTGAGTGCGGGAGTGTGTTCTACAATTTACCGCTTGAATCTGGCATTGGTCGTACCGTGTTCAGTTTTGTTTCTGCACGAAAAACTTGATTGGCAGCAGTATTGCGGTGTCGCTTTTGCTATTGGAGCAGTCATTGCCTTTCTGCCGTGGGAGAAAGGGGAAAAGAAAGAAAAAAAGAAACTTTTTCTGCCCATGATAATGATTATAGTTGCAAGTGTTTTCCGTGCAGGATTGGGACTGTCATGCAAATACGGTCCCATGCAGGGCGCATCAATAAACGGTATCAATGTCATTATTGAAATTATCTGGATATTCAGCGGTCTGGTCTATTATTTTGTAAAAGAACGTCACATGAAATTTGATCTGAAAGTTGCAGAATACGGTGTCGGCTCAGGAATTCTTGTTGCCGGTATTTTGTATTTTATGCTGAAAGCATTGAATACAGAGGGGGCGAATGCGAGTATCGTTCTGCCTATTGCCCAGATGAGTTTTCTTGCCACATTTGTTCTGAGTGTGATTTTGCTGAAAGAAAAAATTACGGTACAGAAAATTACAGGCATTGTCTGCGGTGTCGCTGCAATGCTGCTTTTGACTTGAATATGACAAAATAAATATAACATAATATAATATAAGGTGCTGTTTATGATTACAAAAAATGATATTATTGATCCTGCAATGAATTACCGTCCCGTTCCTTTCTGGAGTTGGAATGATAAACTTGAGCCGGAAGAATTGCGTTATCAGATACGGGAGATGCACAAGGCCGGTCTCGGCGGTTTTTTCATGCATGCAAGAGGTGGTTTGCAGACTGTTTACCTCTCTGACGAATGGATGGAATGTGTCAATGCCTGTCTGGATGAAGCCGGTAAACTCGGTATGGAGGCTTGGCTTTATGATGAAAACGGCTGGCCCAGCGGTTTCGGCGGCGGTCTGGTCAACGGTCTCGGAGTAAAATATCAGCAGAAATATCTTCGCTGTGAGAAAAAACTTCTCAAAGATTGTGGTACGGAAAATACTGTTGCTTATTATGATGCTGACGGTAATTTTTTGAGCCGCACAGCTCCTGCAAATCCTGAAGCAGCAGTCATCCGCTGTTATTTTGAGGTCAATCCATACTATGTGGATAATCTTGATGCAGAAGTTGTCGCTGAATTTATCAGAGTTACACACAAATTTTATTATGAAAATATCCCTGCAAATCTGCTCAAATCCATGAAGGGAATTTTCACTGATGAACCGCAGATTTCACGCAACGGTACACCGTGGTCATTCGTTTATGAGCGCGAGTACAAAAAAGAGTATGGACGTGAACTTATTGAAGAGCTGCCGTTTCTGTTTTATCCCGGTAAAGAACACCATGAAATACGTATCCGTTTCTGGAAACTTACCGCAAAACTTTTTAATATCAACTTTATGAAACAGATACATGACTGGTGCGATGCTCACGGCTGGATGCTGACCGGACATCATGTCATTGAAGAAAATCTGGGGTATATGACTCCGAGCAATGGAGCCATCATGCCGCAATATCAATATTATCATATCCCCGGTATGGACGTTTTGTGCCGTATAAATCCGAATCCAATTGCTATGACCCAGCTGGTTTCTGCCGCAATGCAGTTCGGACATAAACAGATCCTGACTGAAAGTTTTGCGCTTACAGGGTGGAATTTCGGATTTCACGACATGGGCTGGATGTATCAGCAGCAGCTGGCACACGGAGTAAATCTTTTGTGTCAGCATCTTGAGGGGTATTCTCTTCGCGGCAAGCGTAAACGTGATTATCCTTCATCAAGCTTTATTCATCAGCCGTGGTGGGATGATTATAAAATAATGAATGATTATTTTTCACGGGTCGGAATGCTGCTGGCAGAAGGGGAAGAGCAAACTGATTTGTTGGTTGTGCATCCGCTTTCAAGTGTTTGGAAACTTTTTGCCGGAATTCCGGGTGATGAGCTGATGCTTAAATATACTTTCCATCTGCTTGCTGTATCTGAGGCGCTCTATTCATTTCAGGTTCAGCATCATTATGCTGATGAAGTTATCAGTGAAGAGTATTGCAGTTTTGAAAACGGCAGAATCCGTATCGGAAAATGCAGTTATAATACCGTGCTTATCCCGAAAATCACCAATCTTTCCCGTACAGTTGCAGAGGCTGTTCGCAAACTTCACCAGTCAGGCGGAAAAGTTTATGTTATAAAAAATGATTTGGAGAATGTTCCTCTGACGATTGACGGCAAAGAGGCAGATGCTGATTTTACGGCATGGTTCAACTCACTGCCTGTGTTTGCTGATGAAAAATCTGCTGCTGCAGCCATTTCAGAAAATATGTCAAATATCCGTATTTCTGAAAACGGTGTTTATGCAACTGATATTTTGAGTACATATCGGGATATGGAAATTGACGGCAGAAAAGGAAGATTTTATTTCTTCACTAACAAACGTTATACTGAATTCAGCAGAGTTGAAATTTCTATTCCGGCAACCGGAAGCAAAGTTGAAATAATGTCGCATGAAAGCGGTGCATTTTCGGTGCTTGACGGGGTAAAAAATATTGACGGACGTCTGTTGTTTGATTATCCGTTTGCATCCGGAGAAGGGTTGATGATTTTTGTATCGGACAGCGTTGCTGACAACAGTTCTGAATATATTGCAACAGATTTTTCTGTCCTTCCGGCAGTAAAAAAATTGAGCAATGATTTTGAAGTTGTGTCGGCTGGTGATGGCAATTTGCTTACGCTTGACCGCTGCCGTTACCGTATTGACGGAGGAGAGTGGATTTATGATGATGTCAGTGTTATTACTGAACGTCTGTTGAAACGCAAATGCGATTGTGATTTGGAGATGGAATTTGATTTTGAAATCAATGAAAAATTTGATCTTGCAACTTCGCTGACTCTGATTTCAGAAACGCCGTCAATGTTTGAATATGCCCTCAATGGTGAAAAATTTGAAGCCGTTGACAGCGGTAAATTTTTCGATCAGGCATTCAGAAGAATTGCGCTTCCTGACAATTTGAAATATGGAATCAATACGATTGGCATGAAATGCCGTTTCCATCAGGAGCAAATCGTTTATGATTCTCTGGAAAAAGCTAAAAAGTTTGAAACGGAATATAATAAGCTGACTTATGATTCTGAAATAGAAAATATCTATCTGCTTGGAAATTTCCGGATCGAATATTCCGGCAAAGTTGAGCAGCTTGACCGGCAGGCAAAACGTTATGACGGTAAATTTGCACTTGGCGCACCATTGATAAATTCTGTTGTCAATGCTGTGGATATTGCAGAGAACGGTATGCCGTTTTTTGCCGGGAAAACTGTATTGAAACAGAGTTTTGATTTGACTTCAGCAGAGGTTGAAAAATGCAAGTATCTGCGTTTCAAACACATCGGTGCAAATTCATACCGGATAAAAATAAACGGCAATGAAGCAGGATTTTTGTATGCGGGACAATTTGTATTGCCGGTGGATGCTATGTTGCAGGAGGGCGGAAATGAGCTTGAAATAGAGATGTCAGTTTCGCTTCGCAATATGCTCGGACCTCACCATCTGGAGGAGGGGGAATCGTACAGCGTTTATACTCTTTCTTGGCAGAAAGAGCCGAATGCTGCTGACAAGAAAAATCCGCCGTATAATGAAAATTATTGTTTCGTTGAAATCGGTATTGATGATATTGAATTGATATAATTTTTTGAAAAAAGCATATATTGAAACAATATTTCATAGTATGAAACGTATTATTCTTACAGAAGGTAATTTCAACCAACCCAAAGAAAGGAATACAGTATGAAAAAATTCATGTCCGCAGTTGCAGCTTTTGCAATTCTTTGCAGTGCAAGTGTTTTTGCGATGGCAAGTGATTGTCCCGAAGATGCAAAAAAATGTCCCGCAAAAGATTGCCCCGTAAAGAAAGCAGAGAAAAAAGCCGACAAAAAGGCAGCGATGAAAGCTCGTCCCCGCCGTCCCCGTCCTCAGTTGTCTCCAGAAGTAAAAGCTGAAATGGAAAATTTCCGCAAAGCCAGAGAGGCTTACAAGAAAAATCCGACTCCCGAAAACAAAGCAAAATTTGCAGAGTTGATCGGCAAAAGATTTGACAAACGTCTCGAAATGAACAAAAAACGTGCAGAAGCTATGAAAAAAGCCGTTGCCGCTATGGAAAAACGTAATGCAGAAATGCAGGCAAACCGTGATGCTGAAATCGAAAAGATGATTCAGAATTCCATCAATCCCCCCAAGCGTCCGGCAAAAAAACAACCTGCCAAAAAAGCTCCTGCTAAACCTGCACCTGCAAAAACCGCACCTGCTCCCGCTTCGGCAGCACCTGCACAGAAATAAATTGAAAATATAAAAATTATCGGAATTGTTTTTGTCATGAAAGCAATTCCGATTTTTTTTTGTGGATTTGTATTGAATGCAGATTGATTTTCAGTAGGGGATGTGACTGCATCTCT
>JAFVPG010000284.1 GCA_017505415.1 Lentisphaeria bacterium
AGCGGGCGTGAGAGAGTGATTGCAAATATCCCTCATTTTGGAATACGGCAGACCATCTAGGTTCGTATATGGAACATGTTTGATAATCGTCAAGATACATGGTCATAAAAGTCTGACACTGTTTTTGATTTGAAACACAGAGAGCTGCTCTTGCCCGTTCTCTTGCCTGATTGAGTGCCGGTAATAACATCCCTGCAAGAATTGCGATAATAGCAATAACAACCAACAGTTCGATAAGTGTGAATTTGCTTTTCATAATTATATCCCTTTCTTATTCAAGACCGTCACGGACGACTTTTGTTTCGGGCAGAAGATCGACAATGAGCATCCGCCATGTCGGGTAATCAGATATGCCGCCGAGTGTCGGAGCGGTACTTTCATAATCGTCCCAGACATCGGCATAGCGGATAAATTGTAAACGCATTGAGGGCATAGAGGGCATGCCCTGAACGATTTTGTCATAGGGGAATGAACCTTCAATGATGCGGCGGCCGTCTTTTTCGGAGATTTTGACTTCACATTCAGGAAATCTGCCGTAACGTGACATTTTGCCGTTTCTGTCAATTCTGACTTCCATGAGGTTTTGCCAGTAGCGGTTGATATTGGCAGCATATATGCCCTTCATGGAATCGTATTTGCGTGCAGCTTGAATGCGCAGTTCGTCTTTGTCGGTCGGGGTGAAAAATTCAGCGAGGAAATAGAGTTTTTTGCCATGATAAAGGAGTTTTATCTGACTTTTGCGTTTTGATTTTTCGCCTTTCTGGAATTTAACGAGTTCAAGCGGATAGGTATTCTGCCATTGAATATCCCTGTCATCACCATCGATAACGGGAGCTTGTGGAGTTGGGTAACATTCATAGACACGGCGGAGACGGTCGGTTTTGTGAAATTCAGCGGATTCATTGAAGAAACGTGAATATACTCTGTCTCGCAGATAAACGATACGGTTGTAAGACTCTTTATCTCCTTTTGCGGCTTCTGCGGCTTCATTGAGAAGAGATTTCATTTTATCAACAACGTGCTGAGGATAACGGATCTGGTGAATATAATCAAATTCGGGCATTGATTCATTATCCTGATAACGGGCTTCCCAACGGTCGGTGATGAGGTTGTAGAACTCAAACATTTTTGCTCCGCCCTTGCCGTATGATTTGTCGCAGAAGTCTTTGAGAATGTCATCGACATTGGCGTTGATGTCCCACAGCATGCGGCCCTGGAGATATATCATCGGAATCGTGTGAATTGTTCCGTAAAAACCTCTGTCGCCGAGACGGCGCAGATACGGACACAAACCATTGATGAATACACCTGAAATATGGTTCTGATGTTCTTTCATGAATTTTTGGAAAATATGCTGATACATGAAAGGACTGTTTGAAAGGTATACCTGCGGATTGACGATATTGAACCACAGTGTCATTCTTGAGCGGTCATTATTGAGGAGTTTGCTCCATTGTTTGATATATTTTGAATGAAGATTGTAAATGTAAGGACTGGAAGCATAATGAATTTTGGGACCGACATAAGTTACTTCCATATTGTCAGGAATGACAGATTTTTTCGGAGGTGCAAGATAGTGGCTGTAAGCGAGAACGGCGAGTTTGCGTTCAGGATATTTTGCTTTGATCGCATTGGCATATTTTGTGGCAAAACGGAAGAAAAGTTCAGTGCCTTGCGCTTCATAGTTGCGGTTTTTCTCCAGCATGGGAGCGCATTTTGAGCAGTGACAGGTAGTACGTGTTACCAAACCGTCGTTGCATGCGAAATAGACATAATTGTTTTTTGGAGGACGTACCCCGAAAATTCTTGAAGCATCGGGTTTTCCTGCATCACAGTCGGCAATCCCCTGCATCATCTGATTGAGAACTGCATCACTTGAGAGACAGATATAGTTGCGGTAAATGTGTCTGTGATTGAGATAAACCTTGCCGTCAGTGCGCTTAGCGAAATATTCCGGATGAGTTTTGCCGAAAAGTTCATACCAGTAGATTTGGGTATGATTTGCATTGATACGGGGGAGACTTGAACCGAAACGCAGGACGGGATGCCAGAGTTTCTGGATGGGGGTTTTCTGACTGTAATAACCGACTCCGCCTTCGCGCTGTTGGAAAGACGGAGCGGAACGTACCTGAGTTTTCGGGAAAGTTATTTCAGATTTCTTGGGAATGACAGTACCGGGACCGTATTTGCTCCAGCGGGGATTGTCAGCATAGAGAAAACGGATGCCGAATTCACGTTCCAGATATTCATAAACACCGAAAAGAGTACCGCGGTCGATACCTTCGGGAGTGATTTCCCCGGTGATGATGAGGTCTTTGCCGGACGGCTGAAGAATCAATTCTTCAGGTTTGCATTTGAAATTGAACTTCTGTGCAGCTTTTGTATTACCGATGAAGATTTTGCGTTTATCTTTTGAGGCTTTTGATTCTTTGACAATGGGGAGTTTTCGTCCTGTTGCCTTGCGGATGTGCCGCTGGAGGAATTCTGCGGGATAATTGTAATTATCATCCGGAGGGAAAACGAGTTTGCCCGGCTCATCAGGAATTACGATTTCAAAAGCGGACAGTATGGAAACTGCCAGTAACGATAAAATAAAAGCTGTTATTTTTTTCATTTGCAAACCTTATATATAGTATTTATCATAACGGC
>JAFVPG010000285.1 GCA_017505415.1 Lentisphaeria bacterium
GAAAAATATTATGATACAGCCGCAATCGGTAAATTTCCGACACGCCTGATTCCGGACAGTCCCAGACCATCTTTGACCAACCGTCCGGGAGCAATCAATTACAATGAAATTTACGAACAACTGCAAGCCTTGTCTTTGATGATCTATCTGCCGTCCTGTTTTATTTTTGACAGTGCCAAACCCAAGTACGGCATTGAAGAGGATTCGGGCAGCAACCTTTCCCAGCTCGGGCGTGAAAAAGGTATCCATCACCTGATGAGCGTCGGTTTGCTGAAACGGCTGGAAAGCTCCGTCCACTCCTTCCGACTGACATTGGAACGTATAAAAGAACTCAATAAAAAGACAATTCGCACTATTGACCGCTATGAGCAAGTCAAAGATGCTGACTTGTTTGAGTTTACCGATTTGGCAAATGCTGTGGCTGCCGAGGATGATGAAGATGCAGGCGATCTTTTCTCTGTCGGGCGTAAGGTCAAAATCGACCTTGCGGATATGGATTATGAATCGTGGCGGCAGTACCTCCGGAAAGATGTGGAAAATCTTGATTTGCTTATTGAGATGATCAAAGATATCACCCCGGAATATGACAATAAATTGCAGGATCTTCTGAAGCGTATCAGCTGGAAAATCAATAATCCCATCAATCCCGGCAATAGAAAAATCATCATTTTTACGGCGTTTTCAGATACAGCGGAGTACCTTTATAAACACATCAGTGTTTATGTGGCAGAAAATCACAAACTGCATACGGCAATGATTACCGGCGATGCTGACGGCAGGTCAACTGTGCCCAAGCTGAAAATGGACATCAATACCGTGCTGACGCTCTTTTCGCCCATTTCCAAAGAAAAGCATCTGTTGTATCCGGACAACAAAGATGATATTGATATTCTGATTGCCACGGACTGTATTTCTGAAGGTCAGAACCTGCAGGACTGCGACTATCTGATCAACTACGATATCCACTGGAACCCCGTGCGGTTGATTCAGCGTTTCGGGCGTATTGACCGTATCGGCAGCAAAAATGAAAAGATCCAACTGGTCAACTACTGGCCCGATATGACGCTTGATGATTATATTCAGCTCAAAGACCGGGTGGAAACCCGTATGAAAATTACGGTAATGACAGCGACTGGTGATGATGACCCCATCAATCAGGATACTGCCGGAGATCTGGAATACCGCCGCAAACAGCTTGAACGGTTGCAGAATGAGGTAGTGGATATTGAAGAGATGAATACCGGAATAACCATTATGGATCTGGGGCTGAATGAGTTCCGCTTGGATTTGCTGGATTATATCAAAAATGATGGCGATATAAACAAAGCTCCGCACGGACTTCACGCCGTTGTACCCAGTTCAGAAGAGTGTCCTCCGGGAGTGATTTATGTACTGCGTAATATCAACGAAAGCATCAACATTGACAAGCAGAACCGCCTGCATCCCTTTTATATGGTGTACTTGCAAGATGACGGCAGTGTTCTCTGCCACCACCTTGCGCCGAAAAAGCTGTTGGATACCATGCGGTTGCTGTGCAAAGGAAAAAATGAACCGCTGAAAGAGTTGTGCCGGGAGTTCAATAATGAAACCCGTGACGGTAAAAAGATGGATCACTATTCCGAGCTGCTGGGCGAAGCGATCAACTCCATTATCAACAAAAAAGAAGAAAGCGACATCGACAGTCTCTTTTCAGCCGGCGGCACATCCGCATTGGAAAATGTAGTTTCCGGCTTGAATGACTTTGAATTGATCTGCTTCCTAGTCGTGAAAGGATAAAAAATGAAAAACAGAATGAGAAAAAAAAGTAATAAATCGTGTTTAAAAAGTATTTTTGTGGACATATCCTCTTTAGAAGCACCTAAAAAATTCAATCAGGAAATATGGCATCGTCTTCAAAGAGATATTTTAGATATCAAAATAGAATTTAATTCTGCTCAAAAAACATTCCCAAATATATGTTTACTAATAGCTGGAATTATTGACTACTATCGTGAACAGCGAGTTAATTTTGATTTTCAAGATTTGAATAATGCTGATGGTTATATAACCAATACTCATTTTTACACCCCCTGCAATGCAGATATAAAAAGTGAATCACTTAATTATCCTTTTGATAAAGTTTGGACTTTTTCAACCCCTGAAGGAATTTCTAATTTAACTGATGCATTTGTTGATAAAATAAGAACTTCAGAGGTTGTTGAAGAAGGGGTTTTGCGTGGAATAACATGGTGTATTAACGAAACAATGGATAATGTTTTGCAACATGCGAATATTTCTAAAGGCTTGATAATGGGACAACATTTGAAAGACTCTCATCGTATCACTGCTGTCCGGTAAAAATTTCAGAGCAGTAAAGGGCTGAAAAGTTCCTCTTGGACTGGCAAATTCCAGTTTGGCGGCTTTTCAAGAATTTTTCGGTCAAGCGATAGGACTTCCAATAGAGACTGATTTTGCATTAAGGTATCACGAATACGGTTGGTCAGCTCCGTCATTCCTAACTTAAATCCATGCAGGAATTTGAGATAGGCAATCAGCAGATAATGGATCATCGCCACCCAGATTTGTGACATCACAGCGTTTTCACTTGTGCCGAGAAAACTTTTGATTTTCAAATTCTGTTTGATCCATTTGAAAAAGAGTTCGATTTGCCACCGTTGCTTGTAAATTTCTGCAATTGAAGATGCTGCAATGCGGAAATTGTTGGTAATAAACTGATATGTTTTTCCGCTTTCTTCGTCCCAAAACTCGATCAGCCGCAGCTCTCCGGGGTATTTCTTCACCGATTGATAGCCGGTATACCAAATGATTTCATCACGCAATACACCGAGTTTTTTATTCGGTTCCCGATGCTGTCCGAGAAACTCAATTTGAGCGTTGTTTTTTATTCTGGTCACAAAGAATGCCCCGGAACTTGAAATTGCCTGAAACCAGTTCAAATCATAATAGCCTTTATCAAAGGTGTAGATGCTGTCCGGCAGAATGGGAATGTTTTCTTTGGCGGCTCGGATGTCGGACATTTTGCCGTTGCTCATCAGCAGAAAACAGGGGAGATTGCCGGAAAGATCAAGCTCGGTGTGCAGTTTGACAGCCCCTTTGTTTTTACGGTAATAAGCCCAGTTGTAGCGAGACAGGCAAAGGTCGATCGTTGTGCTGTCAATGGCATACAGCGGATTTTTGAACTTGAATTTATGTTTTGGAGCAACTGCCATGACCCGATCAAGAATTTCTTCAAACAATGCTTTGAATATTTCCGGATTACGGCGGTTCATCGCCTCGGATAATGTAGACTTTGCCACGGCTTCCATGCCAAGGTGATAAAGCCGTTTGTGGTTGGCAAGTAAAGCTGTTTCAACTTCCCGCAAAGAATCCTTGCCGGAAATTTGAGCAAACAGCAAAGTCAGAAATTGTTTCCATGCGGTGAAATGCTTGCAATATCGGTCTCCGCCTGACTTTTTTACGATTTTTTCAAAACGATATCGGGGTATGAAGTTGAAAAGTTGAGAATATATGCTATTGTAATACATGGTTCGGGACTTTCGTGTTAAATATTAAGGATTTGAGCGTTTTTAATATATAACAAGTCCCGATTTTTTCAATCAAGTCCGGAAATTTTTACCGGACAGTAGTGTCATCGTATTGCTATTTCCATATTTGATTATGGGCGTGGAATATTAAAATCTTTTAAAGATTCCAATTATCACAATATGCCGCGTACAGCAAAAGATGCTATTACTTTAGCACTGCAAGAAAAAGTAACTCGTGATCCCAATGTCGGACAAGGAAATGGAATGTGGGGATTAAGTGAACTAGTACTTAATAATGGCGGTTTATTAAGAATCATTTCATCTGAAGCTGGAATCCAATTTAATAGTGGAGATGTTTCTGATATTCCTCTATCTCAATGTTTATATTTGGGTTCCAAAAACGCTTGTACTTTAGTTGATTTTCAATTGGATTACCATTCCAAGATTGACATCGATGGAATTCTAAGTGGAATGGTTGATATATGGATGGAAGATCATGAAACAGATGCAGGAAAAGTATCTTTTTCATTGGCGCAAGAAGCCAATGGAACTGGGACAAGACAAGCTGCGGAGCGATTAAGAAACATGATATTAAATGCATATAACGAGAAAAAGTGTAAAATCATCATTGACTTTGAAGGTATTAATTTTTTGAGTTCATCGTTTGCCGACGAACTATTAGGGAAGTTACTTGTTGAATTTGGCTTGATTAACTTTATGCAGATTTTTGAGTTAGTTAATATTTCTTCTTCCAATAAGGTTATAATCAACAGGTCTGTTCAACAGCGAATGGCTCAAATTTATTACGATGAGACAATTTCTTTGCCAGAGGATTGAAATAATGCAAGACTTTCCGCAAAAGACATTGTTTAATAAGCCGATTCCCAAGGCGAAGTTTTATGAAAAATTGCCGGTTACACAGGCGGTTAAGAATTGCTTTGTCAATGAGATTGCGAGCATTGTCTGGCGGAATAAGCTCTCTGCGGAAACGCTGAATGTGCAACCGGGCAGCCGGGTTCAGGAGTTGGAAGTTATTGAAATCTCGCTCAAATGTGAAGCGTTGAATGATTCCGTGCTGAAAGTGATCGATAAGGGCATTCCGTACCAGTTGCTTTTTCTGCTGAAACGTGGTGAAGAGTATCAAATCTGTATGGGATATAAAGAAACCGAAACTTCCGCAGTCAAAGTGTATTTCAAAACAGACTGGATGCCTTTTGAAGTTCTGCCGTTGCAAATCACCGGCTTGACTTTAGACGAAGTCTGCGATAACTTTATCCGGCAAATCAATACCCACCTTGCGTCTGCCGAAGATATGTCCTTGAAAGAAGCGATTGCGGATGATGCTCAACGCCTGAAAATAGAAAAACAGATCGCCGCTCTGGAAAAGAAAATGAAAGCAGAAAAACAGCCCAAACGCAAATTTGAGTTGCATGAAGAAATCCAAAGATTAAAGAACCACGGAATACACGGAAATCACTGAAAAGGATTTTTTAAGAGTAAAGAACC
>JAFVPG010000286.1 GCA_017505415.1 Lentisphaeria bacterium
ATAACCGCTGATTGCCGCAAAAAGAAAGCCGACGACAAAATGTTCAACTCCCAAAGATTGGGAAATTGTTTCTGTTTTTTTCAAAAGACTCAAAATTTCAAGCAAAGTCGCACCTCCTATCGCTGCCATTGCCAGAAAGAATGAAAACTGTGCATCCTCCTCCGGATTCAAACGGCACTTCGCTCCTGCAAAAATCGTCGCCCCCGACCGTGAAATACCCGGCAATATCGCAACCATTTGCAAAAAACCGATAAATACAACCGATTTCCACGGCAATTTGACAAGCGGCATATACTCAATCTCCTGTTTCTGTATTTTCTGCAGAAATAACAGCAAAAAGCCTGTGATACAAAAACAACCGCCAACCAATGTCAGATTATGAAACAAACTTTCACCCCCTGACAGCTTGATTGCAATCCCCCCGATACCGGCAGGAACGGAACCGACTATCACCATTCCGATCAAACGCCAGTTCTTTTTCAGAAAAACTGCGAGTATTTCACGGAAATAAAAAATCAGCATTGAAAAAAGCGTTCCCGCATGCAGAACTATTGAAAGCGTAAAACGCTCCTCCTCTGCAACTCCGGTAACTGTGCCCAGAAGTTCCAGATGACCTGAAGAACTTATCGGCAGAAATTCAGCAACGCCCTGAAAAATCGCCAACAGAACTATTTGTAAATACTCACTCATATAAAAATTTAATTCCTTCAGTCTTCTATCAGATTCGGTTCAAGATCATCATCTACGAGAGGTTCGATAAGTTTTTCAGTTTTTTTAACTGCTTTCTTACCGGTTTTCTTTACTTTTCCGGCAACGTTTTCAATCTTGTCTTCAATATCATCAACCTTATCTTCCGCATCATCCACAGCCTCTTCAACATTATCTTTTATTTTTATGAAACGGTAATTCCAATCATCAATTTTGTTTCCGAGACGGACTCTGAATTCTTTGATTTTGCGTGGGAAAACATCAAATGACCAACCATTGTCACGCAATGCAGGTACAATATAAAATCCAAGCAAAAACGCAGTAAGCAAAGCAATTATCACGGCACAACCGATACAACAGCCGCAGCAGCCGCCCTGCCCTTTTCCATCTTTTGATTCAGTCTCGTCACTCATACACAATTCCTTTTACACAAGCATTTTCGGATTGAATTTTACTTCATAGATACCAATGGTCCATACCAGTTTTTCTGTAAAAACTTCAGCGGCGGCATCGGCTTTACAGGTATAAAAATCATCTTTGCCTTCAAATTTCTGCAACAGATAAAAATTCTTTTCTTTATCCATTCCGAGAAAAAGTTTACTGACAAAAATAAAAGGTTTTTTGTCGCTGACAAATAAAACAAGTTCACCGGGAACAGAAAAATCTATCACAGAAGATTTCATTTTAATGGCAATCACAGATTTTTCAATACAGTAATCTATCTCTTCATTGCAGCTGACCTGCCCGAAAGTCATCAAATCGGCATTGCCGCTGTATTGCTTCATTGCATTAAGCTCCAGCAACGGCACTTTCTTCAAATCAGAATAAGCAGCAGAATTATCAGCGGCTTCCAATCTGCCGGTATTTGCTGACGGATACTCATAAACAACATCATGACTTTCAAATGAAGGAAGTTTTTTCAACAGAAATTCAGGGGTGCAATTATATATCTTACTTAATTTTTCCGCATCTGCATAAGTAAAATCAGCACTTAAATCTTCCTCAAATGAACGCAGACGCACCAATGATATACCGCAGAGATTGCTGAGTTTGGCAATGGATAATTTTGCCTCCAGACGGCGGCTTTTCATATAACGGTTGAAGGGAGAAATAATATTGATCTCACCCACACGTATCTTGGCGAGCAATGTCTGTAATTCAAGCGTTTCCTCATCAGTAAGTTTCAAATTTTTGCAAATAATCTGCAACTGATTCTGACTCATCAGGATACGGCACTGCACCATCTGACAGATTGCAGAAGGAGTAACTTTCAATACAGAGGCAAGATAAACCTGCTTTATCTTTGATCTTTTCAGATAACTTTTCAATCTTTCAGAAAAAATATTAATAGCTTCAATCTGTTTCATCTCAATCTCCTTTCAGTAAATTCTACAACCTCTTTGAATGACAGAGGACCTCCGAAAATATCCAGAGCAGACCCGATAGTAAAATCAATTCTGCCATTTCCGGCAACATCTATTTTCTCTATATCCGAAAAACTTTTTATTCCGCCTGCATAAGATACTGCGATATTGTCATGTTTTCCAATAATGGACAACAACTCCTCATCAATGCCGCACTGCTTCCCTTCAACATCAACTGCATGTATCAGAAACTCATCGGCATACTCCGAAAGCATATCAAGCGTTGACAGATTGACCTCGACATCTGTAAATGTCTGCCAGCGATTGCTGACAACATAATATTTGCCATCATCTTTTTTACGGCAGCTGAGATCAAGTACAATACGCTCTCTGCCATAAACTGCAACCAATTTTTTCAATCTGTCAAAATGCAGCACGCCATCTGCAACAATATAAGATGTAAATATCAGATGACTTGCACCGGCATCAAGAAATTCTCTGCCATTGCAATCATTCAAGCCGCCGCCGACCTGTAATCCGCCGGGATAAGCGTTCAAGGCTTTTTTGGCAGCAGTTTCATTGCCCTTCCCCAACATTATGACGTGTCCGCCGGGCAAATTGTATTTTCTGTACAACTCTGCAAAATAATCAGAATCATTTTCTGCGACAAAATTTGTTTCAAGCCCGCCGGAATCACTCAATGTCGATCCGACGATCTGTTTAACTTTGCCGTCATGCAAATCTATGCAGGGGCGGAAACGCATATTTCTCCTTTCTTACGATCTTTCCTGATATCATACAAAACAACATGACATCAGCAAAATATAACCCGTATTTAAAGAAATATCAAGAATCGAATAGAATTTTTTTACTTTTTTATACATTTTTTTACAAATTTACTTGCATTTTATCAAAAAACATGTATCTGTTATATAATATTAAAAGAAAATCAATACGAGAAAGCCGGTATGCTGAAATGAAAAAATCTTCAAAAAATCCAAGAATTCTTATTGTCACTCCGGAAATAACTTATCTGCCGGACGGCATGGGAAACATGTATAACAAACTGCGTGCCAAAGCAGGCGGTCTGGCTGACGTATCTGCATCACTTGTAGGCGCACTTTTCCGGCAGGGGTCCGATGTGCATGTCGCACTGCCGCACTACCGCAGAATGTTTCATGTGGAAATCGGAAATCTCATCAGTGAAGAATTGCGCATGTACAATAACCATCTGACAGACAACCGTATACATCTGGCGGAAGATAGAATTTTTTATTACCGCAAATCAGTTTACAGCAATTATTCTACCGACAGTGAACTTCAGGCACTGGCTTTTCAGAGAGAAGTAATAAACAATATCATCCCCAGAGTCAATCCTGATCTGATACATTGCAATGACTGGATGACCGGATTGATTCCTGCCTATGCCAGACGTCTGGGTATTCCGTGTCTTTTTACTGTACACAATATTCATACCCAGAAACTCACTATGGATACCATTGAGGACAGAGGTATCGACGTTGCCGGCTTCTGGAACAATTTGTATTTTGAACGTCCGCCGCATAATTATGAGGAATCACGCTCCTCCAATCATGTCGATTTGCTGACAAGCGGCATTTTCGGAGCGCATTTCATAAACACAGTAAGTCCGGAATTTCTGAATGAGATAGTCAACGGCAGTCACGATTTCATACCATCGCAGGTACGCCGTGAGATTCAAGGCAAATTCCACGCAGGCTGTGCCAAAGGAATTCTCAATGCACCTGACGAAAACGACCGTCCTGAAACCGATCCCAATCTGGTAAAACAGTATGACCGCAATACACAGGCAGAAGGCAAAAGAGCAAACAAAACAGCCTTCCAGCAGAAAACCGGTTTGAACGTCGATCCGCAAGCTCCGCTTCTTTTCTGGCCGTCAAGACTTGACCCGATGCAGAAAGGCTGCCAGCTGCTTGCCGATATTCTTTACCGTGTTATAGAAAAATACCGTTATTTGAATTTGCAAATCGCCATCATCGCCAACGGAAGTTATCAGGGTGTATTCCATGATATAGTGAACTTCCACAATCTGCACACCAATGTCACAGTATGTGATTTTGATGATCCTCTGTCTCATCTCGGCTTCGGAGCAAGTGATTTCATCTTGATTCCAAGCCGTTTTGAACCGTGCGGTCTGCCGCAGATGACATGTCAATATTACGGTGGATTACCGATAGCGATGAATACCGGAGGTCTGCACGATACAGTTGAGCATTTAAGTGAAGACGGAAGCCGCGGCAACGGATTCAGATTTGACAACCACGATTCAAACGGGCTTTTCTGGGCAATTGACGAAGCTGTGCGATTCTATGAAAAAGGTCAGGAGTTCCGCAACAAAGTTATCACCCGCGTAATGCAGCAGGCAGAACAACGATTCAATCACGATAACACCGCACAGGAATATATCAAAATTTATGAAGCAATGCTCCAACGTCCTCTGGTTCGTGATATAAAATGAAAAAATACTGCCTCCACCTGCTCAATGAAAGAGTATCTCTTATGGAAGACTCTTATCTTGAGCCTTATTACAATCATTTGAAAAAACGTCACAAAACCGCCTTAAATAAGATTTGTGAACTTACTTCTGCGGCAAACGGCAGTCTGAAAGATTTTGCTTCTGCTCACGAATACTATGGTTTGCACAAAAAATCCCGTCAATGGGTGCTGCGTGTTTTCGCTCCGAATGCAGAAGCAGTCGCTCTTTGTGGAGATTTTTCCAACTGGCAGATTCTTGATAAATTCTTTCTGAAAAAAATAAATTCGCACGGGGACTGGGAACTGCAACTGCCGCTGAATACATTACAGCATGAAATGCATTATAATCTGCAGATAAAATTTGACGGAGTTTTTCATTCCAGACTCGACCCCTACTCCCGTTTCACTGTTCAGAATGAAGATACAAAAATCTTTTCATCTCTCATTTGGATGCCTGAAAAAAAATATCAGTTCATGTATGATGACTGTGTAAAAAATACCGATTTCCCATGCATCTATGAATGTCATACCGGCATGGCTCAAGAGGAGGAAAAAATCGGCACATTCCGGGAATTTACAGACAAAATACTGCCGTATATCGCCGCTTCAAAATACAATACAATACAGATAATGGCAGTAATAAATCATCCTTACTACGGATCATTCGGGTATCATATCGCAAACTTTTTCTCTATTGCCTCACGCTTCGGCAATCCGGAAGAATTCAAAGAACTGGTCGATAATGCCCACCGTCTCGGGTTGAAAGTCATAATCGACCTCGTTCATTCACACTCCGTCAAAAATGAAGTCGAAGGTCTCGGAAAATTTGATGGCAAAAGAAATTTATATTTCCATGACGGAGCAAGAGGAGAACATGAAGCATGGGATTCATTATGTTTCGATTACGGAAAAAATGAAGTTCTGCATTTTCTGCTTTCAAACTGCCGATTTCTGCTTGACGAATATCATGTTGACGGGTTCCGTTTTGACGGCGTTACCAGCATGCTTTACAAACATCACGGATTGGGAAGAGTTTTCACCTCATATCATGATTATTTCACCTCTGAAACCGATGAAGATGCAATCACATATCTGACACTGGCAAATATACTCATACACGAAGTCAAACCATCTGCGATCACAATTGCAGAAGATGTTTCAGGCATGGTCGGACTTGCTGCGCCTTTTGCTGAAAACGGCATCGGTTTTGACTACCGTCTGGCAATGGGTGTCACTGATATGTGGTTCAAACTGTTCGATGTTGCAGATGAAGCGTGGGATATGTATTATCTTTTCAACGAAGCAGTAAATTCCAGAAAAGATGAACGAACAATAAGTTATGTAGAATGTCATGATCAGGCTATCGTAGGAGGACAGACAGCCGCCTTCAGACTCATAGGCAGTGACATGTATGAATATATGAGTAAATTCCGTCTGTCTCCGGCAGTAACCAGAGGGACGGCACTGCATAAACTGGCAAGATTGCTGACATTTTCATGTTCAGACAGCGGTTATCTCAACTTCATGGGCAATGAATTCGGTCATCCGGAATGGATCGACTTTCCAAGAGAGGGCAACAACTGGTCAATGCAGTATGCCCGCCGCCAATGGTCTCTGACAGAGGATACAACATTGCGCTATCATGAACTCGGAGACTTTGACCGTGCCATGCTTTCTCTTCAGGAAAATTATGATTTTCTGAGATACAAAATTATTCCTCTGTGCATTGACAACAGTCGCAAAATTATCGCTTTCAACCGCAAAGATTTGTGGTTCCTTTTCAA
>JAFVPG010000287.1 GCA_017505415.1 Lentisphaeria bacterium
AAGGCCAAACTGGCGATTTGCCGGTCAAGCAAATAGTTGCACTGGTAAATCAAACAAATCATTATATTGGCAAAGGTTCCGGCTGAGCGTTCTTCAAAATATTGCCGGTAACTCTCGTAAGATTCGTTTTTCTGCCGTCCCAAGTTGCGGATCGCTGTTGCGGCTTTATCATCTTTGCTCCACAAAAGCAAATTATTGCTCCGCAAGTAGTCTTTATAATCTTCCAGCAACTCTTCCAAACTTGCCCGGGCAACACCTGTGAGTTTAAGTTCGGTTTCAGAGCTGACTCCTGAAGCCATTGCACCCTCAACAATATTCTGTTTCCCGGAACGTGCGGCTTGTACCATCTGGTCAATGGTACGATCGCCTTTTTGCAAAAATCTGCGGCAGAAAAGTACTGTTGCATCATATATGATCTGCGATTTTTTATAACTCAAGAGATGCTCATAACTTCCCTGCTTTACGATCTTCCTGTCCGTCTTATTGGGTTGATTCGCTTTTATTACCCTTTCAGCTTTCTCTACGACTTTTTCTGCCAAATCAGCCGGACTGATCACCTGTACTGCGCCGCCTTCGTTCAAAACGAGATTGATGATCTTGAAGTCCGGCACATCATAAATCGTTACCAGTAAACTGCCGTCTGATTGCTCTTCGATGAGTTCCGGCTCATAATTTTCTCTGGCATAGGGGATGGCATAATCGGTAAAGCGCAAAACAACTTCATCAATGACCGGAAAGTTGAATAAGTTTCCTTCATTGACCTCCTGCACCAGACGCATATCAAGGGTAAATTTTCCCGGATAGATCGCCGCAAATTGAAAACGGTTCAAGGCAAGAGTACGAATTGTCCGTTCCGGCAGAGTTTCACCGTTTTCCGAAACAATGACCGCTTTGACATACCATAAGCCATCGTAGAAAGAGAGGACATGGGGTTCCAGCACATAATTGCTTAATGTCCCCGTCATGCCTTTAGAGTATTTGACCGATAAGCCGCGACGGGATTGCCAGGCGGTGAAAACCTCCTGAAAGATCTCCGGCTTGACTGGAATTCTTGCACCTTTGGCAACCAGAGCAATCAGCGAAGCATTGGCATCCAGTCCGGTCGGGTTTTCGCACAATAGCGCATCAGCGGCACTTTGTATCTCGCTTGCCACTGGTTCCGGCATAATGGTTTCAGCAAGGCACGCGCCGAGCGTGACTGCCCGCATTTCGTCAGCTTCCAGACTGGGGACTTCAAACTTCCATTCCGGATCCGTGAGATAATAGCCCCGTCTGCCGTTGTCAAAGGCGATGGGGGCGGCATACATATCCCGCAAGTATTGCACATCCCGCTGAATGGTCTTTTGCGAAACATTATAAACTCCCGCAACATCCAGAGAGCGCAGAGCTTTTTCCACCGTTTTGTGATTGGGGTAAACATTCTGCCGCAACAGGGAAACGATTTTCACCAGCCGGGTCATTTTCGGTACATCACTTGCCATAAAAACCTCCTTGAGAGATAAGCCGGATAGGCCATATAGGCCGAATAGTTGTTGATTATCCGGCTTATGCGGCGTATCTGGCCTATAAATTATTCGTCAGACAACATACTATATCACGCCAGACACATTTTGTCCACCCAGGAGTTGTATTTTTTATAACATAATATTACAGGAGGTAAAAATGACTTATTTTCACAATGTGCAACAAACCCGTAACTCCGGCTTGGATCGGGAGATGCGTTTGCGGCAGATCCGGAATTTGTTTCTTTTGTGCGGAGCAAACGAAAACTCCTGGCTTTGAAAAACTTCACCGTCAAAGAACAATGGGCAATCATTCCAGCTGAAAAAAAGCATATTTCCTGGAAAGAACGAACCAGAAAAAAACATCAATGGGGCAAGTGAAAGATGTTAAAGCAGCCCAAAAAATATTATCGATATGAATTTGTTTATTCCGACCGGAGACGAAAATCCGGTTTTCATCGGGAAATGGCTTATGCTTGTGATGAAGAACATATCCCACTTATCCGGAGCAAACGCAATAAACACGCTCTTTTTTACTATTCTGATTTTTCCTATGAACGGGAGGCTGAACCATGGCCCGATCAACGTTCATGGAAACACCGCTGTAAAAAACGCCATCAATGGGTGAAACACCGTTATTCCCTGCGTGAATTAGATCTGCTTCTTGCTGGGCGATTCAGCCAACACAATGCACACGAATTGCTGAAATTTTTAGAGGAAAATCCCGGTTGGATAAAATTCGATCTCCGGGACAATCCGTTTATTGAAAATGCGATAAATCACTTGTCAAAATTAAAAAAAATAGACAGGGTTCCCACTCCCTTTTTTTATTTCTGGCAATATCCGGTTGCAGTGATCAGACTGAAACAGGAAAAAGAAGATACATCCGTACAGAATGAAATAGACCGGCACGAATTTCTTATGCGTGAGTTCAGTTCCCGGGAAAGACATCAAAACAGACGGCTGCCGATTTCTCACAAATACATCAGCAATAAAAAACATTCTTGCGTCAGTAACGCTGAACGGCTTTTTGTATTAGAGGCGATTGCACATATAAAATCTATAAGAAGACTTACAGAGCAACTGCGTTGCCCAATCAGACTTGCCAAGGCCAGTTGAGCAAACGGTCGGCTTGTTGCTTCCCCTTTGCCGTGTTTGGAGAAGTCGGCTTTCCGTTCAAAGCGAAAATCAGAACCATTTTGGAGAATAATCCTGCGGGTCTATTATGGTGTGGTGGTTATATTTATTTCGGAAGAAAAGTCCTGTATGACCTTGTTTACTATCAGTGAGTAATGACTTTTTTAGAGAATAAAAAAGGAAAAGACTTTTGGTCTCTAAAGTAAAAGTCGGCAAAATACGGATAGAGAAAAATAGAGAAATCTCCACTATTTTGGCGTTTATTTCTGCAAAATCTTAATCTCTAACATCTTACAAAATAAATTGACATAAAAGACCGCCGACTTTTATAAACAGAGAATTTTGAGAGAATCTATGCAAAACACTTTTCTTTTCAGAGAATTTGCCGTTCTCTATTTGTTCTCTGTTCGGGAGAGTTTACGCTATAAGTACCTGTCATTCATTGGGTAAAATCAAGACGCAAAAAAATCCAGTCATAAAGGACTGGATTACAGAGAACAAAAAAATGGTCGACCATTTTCGCTTAATTCGGAATTTTCTCTCAAGCTCAAATGGTTGCAAGTTAATCAATCATGGTCATTGCTTCGTTATCTCGCGAAAATATCTCTGTTTTTGCTTTTTTATGCAACAG
>JAFVPG010000288.1 GCA_017505415.1 Lentisphaeria bacterium
GGTTGAAGGGGAACGCAATAACCTCACGGATATTCGGTTCATCCGCCAACAGCATCACCAGACGGTCAACTCCCGGAGCAATACCGCCGTGCGGAGGCGCACCGAGTTTGAAAGCATTGATCATACCGCCGAATTTTTCATCAACAACACTGCGGTCATAACCGGCAATTTCAAATGCCTTGTACATAACCGATGGCATGTGGTTACGGATAGCACCTGAAGAAAGTTCGATACCATTGCAGACAATGTCATACTGATATGCGAGAATATCCAGCGGATTCATCGTTTCGAGAGCATTCAAACCGCCCTGCGGCATTGAAAACGGGTTATGGCTGAAGCAGACCTGGTTGGTTTCTTCATCAAGTTCAAACATCGGGAAGTCAACGATCCAGCAGAACTTGAATTCATCAGGATCGATAAGGTTGAGCTGACGACCGAGTTCAGGGATAACAGCACCGCCGACTTTCTGAACGAGTTTTTCATTATCTGCGAGGAAGAAGAGAGCATCTCCGTCTTCGACACCGCCGATTTTCTTGAGGTTGTCAAGGATTTCACGATTGAGGAACTTGACGATCGGACTTTTTTCTTCAGTGCCGGTCCAGATGATATAAGCCATACCTTTAGCACCGTTTTCCTGAGCATAACCGATAAGATCGTCAAAGAACTTGCGGGGTTTACCGGCAACCTGCGGGGCGCGGATGGCACGGACAACGCCGCCGTTGGCAACGGTTGAAGCAAATGCTTTGAATTCGCAATCACGGAAACATTCAGTAACATCAATCATTTCCAACGGGTTGCGGAGGTCAGGTTTATCAGAACCGAAGCGGCGCATTGCTTCGAGATAAGGAATTCTGGGGAACGGAGAAGCAGCAAATTTTTTGGTGCTGAATTTGCCGAAAATATGATCGAACAAACCTTCGATGACTTTGAAAATTTCTTCCTGATCAACAAAGCTCATTTCCATATCCAGCTGATAGAATTCACCGGGACTGCGGTCTGCACGGGCATCTTCGTCACGGAAACAGGGAGCGATCTGGAAATAACGGTCAAAACCTGCAACCATCAAAAGCTGTTTGAACTGCTGCGGAGCCTGCGGCAAAGCATAAAATTTACCGGGATGCAGACGACTCGGAACGAGATAGTCCCGGGCGCCTTCCGGACTGCTGGCGGTCAGAATCGGAGTCTGATATTCATGAAAACCGATACCGGTCATATACTTACGCATTTCTGCGATAACTTCTGAACGCAGAATGATATTTTTGTGCAGTCTGTCTTTGCGCAGGTCGAGGAAGCGGTATTTGAGACGCATTGCTTCAGGAGCCTGATCATCTTTGGCAATTTGGAAAGGAATGACTTCAGCTTCACCGAGGATCTGCATAGTTTTGGCAACAAGTTCGATTTCACCGGTTGCAAGTTTGGGATTGACAGTACTTTCTGTACGGGCAACAACAGAACCGCTGAACTGAACGACAGTTTCAACACGCCAGCGGTCAAGAGACTGGTAAAAATCACATTCAGGATTGATAACGACCTGAGTCAAACCGTAGTTGTCACGGAGGTCAATAAAAATAACGCCGCCATGGTCGCGGACACTGTGGATCCAACCGGCAATAGTTACATCCTTGCCGACATCGCTTTTGCGGAGTTCACCGCAAGTGTGAGTTCTGTAAATACTCATAATTTTTATTCTTTCTATGTTAAAAAAGGTTTACTTTTCATTTCAAAAAATGCAATCACAGTAATATAGCATATTTTTTAATTTTTTGTACTGCAATATTGAATTTTTTTCAAAGTTTTTCATTATCCAGCTTTTCCGCCTGTTTCATAAGTTTGCTGAACGTTTTTGAATCATAGTTGAAAACAGTATGCAAAAAACCGATTATCCTGCGTGCGGAACGAACATTTTCAAGCTCAAATTCCCTTACAGAACCATCACAAAAAATTATATGGATTTTATCACTGTGGATGCCGCCCCTGTCCGACATAAGCGGGATGTTTGCATTATTGCAATCAAAGTTTTCCCCCCAGTAATAGAAACGTTTGAACGGGATTTCTTTTTTTTCTCTGTTCGTGACGGAAAAATCTCCATAAGGAATTTTGGCAAAATCTGCAAATTTTTTCAAGCCTGCTCCATTTATTCCCTGCGGATATTTCCCGTTATTTTTTTCTGCAAACAATTTTAATTGTGCGGCATATTTACGCATTTTTTCAAAACATTCGCTGTTCAAATCCGTAATTTTCTGTTCAATAAAAGCTGCTCTTCCCTCACGGTATATGAAATGGTCAGCCCATAATCCGATATTTACACTGTAAGCCATCAGCAGCATTTCTGCAAGTGAAGAGTTTGAATACTGTATCACCTCAAGCTCATCATCATCTTTTTTTACAGCAGAAAAGCAGTCATTGCCGGCAAAGTCTGCCATAAATTTCACCGGATGCCGTCCACCGGCAAGCAATTGAAACAAAACCGCAGAAAATTTATCATTCCAATAAGCAAATGCATCATATTCAATATCTTCCGGAATATTCAACTTTTTTATCCTGTCACAGATTTTTTTATCCTTGCCGCTGTCAGTAAATTTCAGCATAGTTTGAGGAGAAGAAACTATCAGCAAAAAATTATCAACCGGCAAAAGCAGCATATCTTTATATTTTGCAAATATTCTGACATTCAGCATTTTATCCTTAAAAACAGCCATACGCCTGACTACCAGTTTTTCTCCCAGCGTTTTATAAAATTTCTGTCCGGGGTCAGGAACTATAAAAACAAAATCAAGTTTCCAATCCTTTGCATATTCCTCATGATTGAGATAAAACACACCGCCCCACTCTCCGGTAATACGATCATTAAACTCATCAACTCCAATATCAAAAAATTCAGCAGCAAAATCCTTGAAAACTGAACGCAGAACAAAATTTTCCGGAACTTTTTTGAACGCCTCAATAAAATTCAACGGTGCAGAAAAAGCCAACAGAGTATCATCACGTATTACATGTAAATCAC
>JAFVPG010000004.1 GCA_017505415.1 Lentisphaeria bacterium
GTGATGATATGATCTTCACGTTTGGTATTGAGAATATCGATCATCGCGCCGAGAGTGGTGGTTTTGCCGCAGCCGATAGGACCGGTAACAAGGACGAGTCCGTTGGTATAGTCAAGCATTCGTTCAATAGTGCTGACCGCAGTGGGGAGAAAACCCAATTCTTCAAGAGAACAGATGTGGTCGGGGACGATGCGGTATGAACCGGCAATACCGTCTTTGTGCTGCATGACGGCGACACGGAAACGGTCATCTCCGATTTCCAGAGCATAACTCAAATCCTGATTTTCATTGAATTTTTCTTCCTGTTCGGGGGTGAGCAGAACACGATTCAAACGTTCAGCTTCTTCGGGAGTGATCAAATGGTCGCTGAAACGCTGAATATTCAATGCTTTGCGCATAAAAGGATAACTCATGGCTGAAATATGCATGTCACTGGCGCCGAGTATGCGGAGCTGAGTAAGAAGTTCACACATCAAATCTGCGACTTCCTGATCTGACATTTGATCAATATTTTCAAGAGAAGGCAAATCTTCAAATGAAATTTCCGGAGCAGGGGGGGCAAATATTTCCGGAATTTCACCGGTTTGAGCCTGTTGAACTGCAAAGTCAAGAACTGTCTGAATCTGTTCGAGCAGGTTTTGAGCTTCTTCTTCGGACATTGATTGAGCAATGGTGTCGAGCAGGGTTTGTGCATAAGTTCCGAGGTCGGGTGTGCCGAGCTGCTCATATATCTGCATGCAGTCTTCAACGGTGATCAATTCATTGGATACGAGAGCGTAAATAAACCATTGTATTTCAAGATTCATGACAACTTCCTTTCACAAAAAAATTACTTTTTGAAAATATAGTACACAAATATGAAAAATGCAATTTATTTTTTGTAAGATTATATTTTTTTTGCAAAAAAAAGACTGCTGACAACTTTTTTATGGTTGCAGCAGTCAGTTTCTCAATGTTTCTGTCACTCCAGTGTACGGAGTGCAATTTTTACGCTGAAATTTACGGTTTCAAGCGGAGCGATTTTTCTGGCACGTCCGGTTTCGATTTCACCTTTTCTGCCTGCAAGCAGACAGTTTGTGGGTTCAATACCGCATACGTAACGGCCTTTTTCAAAAGATTTCCATTGTGCGATATTGGGCAATTCATCGGCTTTGCCGGAAATCACCGCTTGCAATTTGGATTTTTCATTGGTCAAAACTGCGTTGCAGAAATTATTGGTGTCAGGAGTTATGATGTGAAAGAATACTTCTTCCGGAACATTGAGAGCCGGAGCCGGCATTGAGGCAAATTTATCAAGATTCTTTTTGGCATCATCATTGCGGGGAATGACTTCTGCATCGTCTGCAGAAAATACCATGTTTTCATCGACGAGCGGATAACCGAAATTGCAATGGTAAAGCATGACGAGATGATCTTCGTAAGATCCGAGGTTTTTTACTTCATCATCAATGTAAACGGTGTTGTCACCCATAAAAGTTGTGATAGTACGGCGCAGGCGTAAGTTTTCTCCGAACATGAATGCTTCACGGAGCAATCCTGAAACTTGCAATCTGTATTTCCCGTCAATCCATTCAGCTTTGACACAAAGTTGTTCAGCAGAAGAGAGATTGATTTTACCGTGAAGCGGCTGATCGTCTTCCGGACCGCCGGCATGACGCAAACCGCATGGAGTCATTAATCCTCCCTGCCAGTCAGCAAGGAATGTATTGAATTTTGCAGCAGAGTAGCCGCGCGGACTTCTCCATGCAACATTTTTCCCGTCAATGGAACATTCGCAAAGTCCCATGCCTCTGTCTGCTGCAATGGTGAAACGCAATCCGGTTCCGTTGTTGACCTCCACAATACGGCAGCCTTTGCCGTCCCCGTCATCAAGGATGAGAGGACGGACATAAGCCAGTTGATCCATATCAGAGAGATATTGCATTAACTCCTGTTCATTTTTCATAGGTCAGTGCATCCACAAGGTTTTGACGTTCATCTTCAGGATATGCTTCAGCAAGTTGTGTAAATGCATACATTGCAGCGGCATTTTTTGCGTTTTTGATGAGCAGTTCCGGATAAACGTTCTGAGAGAGACACATACGGATGGCTCCGATAGAGCGGTCGTTCCATGAAAGTTTACGGTCAAGGTCACGGATGATGCGGTCAACGCTGTCGGCAAGATTGGGAGAGACCATACGTTCGATGAGTTCTTCCGCCCAGGCGTTGAAGTTTTCGACTTTGAAATAATCATCGACACCGGCGAATTTTTTGCAAAGGGCGGCTCCGCATTCATTTATGAGGAGGTTTTTGACTTCTTCCATAGCTTCGGGGAAGGCTGCAACTTCGCTCATGTAGGTGCATTTACGTGCTTTTGCCATCATGCCGAGAGCGAAATGGCTGGCATTGTGACCGTACAGTTTTGCTTCTTCAAAAGGATAAAGATCTTTTTTGGGGTAAAGCCCGACAATGCCGACGTTTTCGATACCGGGTGCGTAAGAGGTGTAAATGGTGCAGAATTCTTCGACCAGATGGCCGGCTTCAAGACCGGGGGCGAGAGGTGGCAATGCGGGATTTTCATCTGTTTTGAAAATTTTGCTCATTTTACCGATGACAGTATCAAGGTAATAGGTATTGGCAAATGAAGCATTCATGGTGTTTTTGAAATCATCAGCCGCAGTGGTGCTGTTTTCTGAGGTGTAAACATAACGGACAGCATCGGGTGTGCGTTCAAAACCTTCCTTCAGCCACGGAACGCAGAACTGATAAAATTTTGTGGCGGGGAGGGCGGTATTGATAGCAATGGCTTTTGAAGCGTAATCTTTGAGAATTGCCAAATCTTCTTCGACAGAAGGATTGTAAATTTCAACTTTGTCATAAGTATCAGTGACGATACCTGAAGCGTTTGATGTATTTACAGTAATGCTTCCGGCTTTGCGGATGGCTTCTACCATTACGGGGTTGACTTCTGCGATTACGATTTTGTCAAAGCCGCCTTTGCTTGCGCCTGCAACAAAGATACCGGTCTGGATCGGACCGCATCCGATACCCAAAAAGATTTTTTCACTCATTTTAAAACTCCTGCGGGACTTCTCTGTAAGGTCCCTTGTTAACTTGTTGTTTGATTTGTTCAATGGAAACAGCTCCGCCTGAAGCAGTGGCTGATTTGAGGTTAAAGAAAGAACTTGCCGCACCGAGTTTGAGTATTTCGTCAAGCGGCATGTTTTCGTGAATACCGTAAAGTACACCGGCGCAGAAAGCATCACCTGCCCCGTTGCTGCCGACAATGTCTGAACGGTTTATTTTGAAAGACGGGGCAATGTAAAGTTTGTGATTTTCATCAATGGCGGCGGCACATTCAGGCATGTGGAAAATGGTGCATTTGGCAACACCTGCATCCATAAAGTTGTGCAGAGCTTTTTTCATGTTGTCAAAATTCAGAGAATCATCTTCACGGCGGATTTCAAGGTCAAAAGTATTGCCTGCTTCAATTTCATTGATGGCAAGGACATCGATGTAGGGCAGGGCGGCATGAGTTACCCGTTTGAAAACTTCTTTGCGTTCGGAAACGAAATCGACGAGAGTTATTATGCCTTTGTCCTGTATCTCTTTCAGAACTCTGGCGGCGGGAGTGCCGTATTCCGGATCGGTGCCGTCAAGTTTGTCAAGCAGAAGCAGATAGGCAAGGTAGAAAATCTTCGCATCAATATCAATTTTACTCAAATGTTCATAGCCGAGTTCAGCATTTGCGCCGCGGCAGTGAAAGAATGTACGTTTGCCGTCAGCAGACATTACATCTGTAAATGAAGTTGGTACATTGCTTTTGAACATGTAACGGGCATCAATATTGCGTTTGGAGATTTCATTCATGAGATAATCACCGTTGCTGTCATTGCCGATGACACCTGCGGCATAGAGCGGAATCTGATCTGTCATTGCGGCAAGGTCAAAGAGAACGTTGCATGGGCCGCCGCCGCCGCCGACTTCAATTGATTTGATGTTGCAGAGTTCGCCTTCTTTGGGGAAGCGGTCGAGAGTTTTTACGGTGTCTACCAGCCAGTTGCCGGCGCCGATGATACCTTTTTTTGTCATAGTCAGCAATCCTTAATGTTTTGAGGATTTGTGAAATTACCTCTTTTGATAACAAGTATATGTTAAAATAGACCCGATTATGAAAAAATCAAGCAATGATTGTAATGAAAAATGATAAAAATAATAAAGATTTGATTGAAAAATCAATAAAGTGTAGTATTGTAGTATATTATATAAATGTTTTTTGACTGTTTTTCAGGAGTTGTATTTTGTTCAGATATTGTAAAAATTGTGCCGGAGTGATTGCAGTTTTGCTGTGTATTTGCGCAGTTCAGCTGTGTTCTGCCGCCGCCATAGGGCGCAAGAGTTTTCTCTCCGAATTGAAGAGCATCCGCGCAGACAAATGGACATGGAATGCCAATAATGTAATACTTGAAGGCAATGTGGTTGTCCCGTCAAAAAATTTCCATATCGTTGCTGATAAAGTAATTCTGAATACCGAAAGCCGTGATATTGAATGCAGCGGCAATATAAAACTTCTTGCCCGCAAAATTGAAAAATGCGCTCTCAGTAATGAGCAGTTTGCTGAACTTCGTAAATATCCTGATGTAGTTGTTGAAGTCGAGGATTCAGCATTTACTCCGCTGGGAGAACCGTATATCAATACTCTCGTATATTATGTTACCGATACTTTGACTGCGGATAAACTTGCAGGAAATCTGACCAGTGGTTATTTGAGTATGCAGAACGTGCGCTGTAAATCAGGAAATTTCGCATTGAAAGCAGAAAGCGCAGTGCGTAAAGCCAACGGCGACATAGATTTACAAAATGCTGATTTCAGTTCTTGTGAATATCTCGTTGAAGATAATGCGCATTATTCCATCTCTGCTTCGGAGATAAATTTAAGGACTTATCAGGATAACGGATTCGATATAAAAAATTATGACTTCTCTATCGGACAGCACAGCGTTTATGCCAAAAATGCTTTTGTAAATATTTACGGTGTGCCGGTGCTGTGGCTGCCGGTATTTTATAAGCCGAAAGATGAAAGTCCGCAGCTGTTCGATTTCTCTATCGGAGCGACCAGCGACTGGGGATTTTTTGTTTCTTTAAGCAAGGAAATAAATATCAGTGAATATCCGTACGCTGTTGCCAATTTAATGGTGGATTATTATGAAAAACGCGGTTTCGGATATGGTACTGAAGTCAATTTTGCCACTGAAAATTCCAAAACCAATCTTTTTGCTTATGGCATTTATGATACTCATCCCAATGAAGGTGTCGATCTGGATAACAGCCGCATGCGGATACCGCATTTCCGTTTTGATTTGCGTTTGACCAATGTCAGCCATATCACGCCGACATTTGATTTCAGAACACATGTTGAATATTTGAGCGATCCTTATGTCCAGTACGACTTTTTCCGTGTCAATTACAACAATAATCCGGAACCTGCATCGTATGCCGCTCTGGAAAAATATTTTGAAAATGTGACATTCTCTCTTTACAGTCGTGTGCGTGTCAATAATTTTTCCAATACAGTCCAGAAACTTCCTGAATTCCGTATTGATGTTCCGAGAATGGAAATATTTAATACCAATCTTTATTATCAGGGGGAACACAGCATAGATTATCTCTCTATGAAATGGCGTGATTTTGATAAGCCCCGCACTACACCAAATTATATCGGAACTGCTGATTATGAGACAATGCGTCTTGATTCTGTAAACTTCCTGTATTATCCGATCAAACTTTTCAATATCAATATCATACCCCGTGCCGGTGTGAGATTTACGGTTTATTCCGATTCTTCAAAACGCAAAGTTTATGAAAATGATTTGCAGCAGATTTTCATTGCCAATGAAATTGAGGGAGCTTTCCCCGCTGATGTCGTGAATTATGACCGCAGCGGCGGTGCCAGAGCAAGATTCATCGGAGAATTCGGTTTTGAAGCAAATACGAAAATTCACCGCACTTACAATGATGTACGCAGTGAATTTTTCGGAATTGACGGCTTGAAACATGTCATGGTTCCGTATGTCAATTACACCTATATTACCGAACCTACTGAGGATAGAGAACATCTTTATTATTTTGATGATGTTGATCGTATCGAAAGACAGAATTTCTTCCGTCTCGGGTTGGAGAACAGATTCTTTACCAGAGCGGACAATATGCTTGTCAACACTTTCAGAATGGAAAATTATCTTGATTTGCATATTGATGATAAAGACGGTTTCAACCATGTCGGTGATTTCTGTACCAGATTGAGTACCTCTCCATTGAAAGGGCTTGAGTTGAGTACACTTTTTGCTATCAATGCGGGTGATAATTACAAGGATCGTGAAAAAACTTACCGCAACGGACGCATGGTTTCCCGCAAAGGATTTTCCGGTCGTTGGCTGAACCGCTGGCAGATAACGCTGCGTTATGAACCGATCGAAGATTTTGTTTTCTCAGCAAGTTATGTTTATCGTGATAATTATGCTTCCCGCAGTGCATATTCGATGGGGTCCACTTTAACGGATATGGAATCCGGCAGTGCATTTGATAAATATTATAACGGCAGAACTCAACTGTTGACTTTGGGGGTTGCAGTTCCGCTTACTCCCGACCGCAGGACAAAAGCAAGTTATCAGTTTATGTATGATTTTGAAGCAGGTTTTATCCGCAGTCAGCGAATCGGAGTTTCTCATAAGTTCCATTGCTGGGAATTTGCAGTTATCCTGGCTCAGTCAACGGACTATGAAGACGGAGACAAAGAGAGAGATTACTCCATCTATTTCAATGCCACATTGAATGGTGTACGTAATCCGCTTCAGCAGATCCGCGGTGAAATGCCAGGCTTGTACCGCCGTCAGGCGATGTCCACTTCAGTTGGTGGTTTTTAATGCAGAAAAAAGGCGTAATGTTTCCGCTGCTTGACGGAGTGCTGCAAGCATTGGAGGAAGTTGACTCCGGCAGAAGTTCTCTGGATGATGTTCTTGATGATTCCAATATTATAAATCCTGAAATGCGCCGTACCGCGGCTCACTGGCTGTTTTCATGTTACCGTTACAGAGTCAGTGTTGAGAAATTTATCCGGGATTTTGCCAGTAAAAGCAAAATAAAAAAGCCTCTTTTCCGTCTTGCCCTTGCAGGTGCGGTACATTGTGCTTTTCAGGATCGTATCGCCAGAGAAGCAGTAGTCAATGCAATCGTTGAGTATGCCAAAATAAAAAAAGGTATTTCTGAATCGCGTTTTATCAATGCTTTTTTGCGTAAAATATGCAGGGAAAATGTTTTATTTACTGCGGAACTGCCTGATGCTGTTGCAAAAAAATGGCGCAAAATTTACGGAGATGAGTTTATTTTGCAGGCAGAAAAATGTTTGAGTTCAGAACCGGTGCAGACTTTCCGTCTGCGGCATGAATCAGGAGAGCTGTCATTTGATGCAGAGAAGATTTCTGACGGATTGCTGAAACGGTTTGTTTTTTGTCAGACACATGAAATGGGTAAATGCCTTGCCTCAGAATGTTTTGCAAATGGCGGAATTTATATTCAGGACAGTGCTGCCGGTACAGCGGTTGAATTACTTGCAGAGTATGTGACGGAGGAGAAGGGAAATTTTATTGATGTATGCGGAGCCCCGGGAGGCAAAGCTATCATGTTCTATGATTTGTTTCCGCAGTGGCAGGTATTTATCGGTGACCGATCAGCAAGACGGCAGCAACGGACGGCGGAAAATCTTGAACGCTGTAAAGTAAATGCCGAAATCCTCTGCTTGGATGCGGCAAAAGATAAGTTTGACAGGCAGTATGACGTTGTTTTTGCGGATGTGCCGTGCAGCAACAGCGGCGTTTTCCGTAAGCGTCCGGATACATTGTTCCGTCAGAATGCTGAAGGATTGAATGAAATAGTCCAGATTCAGCGAGACATTCTTGAAAATGTTTCTCATGCCGTCAAAGTTGGCGGACTTTTGCTTTACAGTACATGTTCCATTGAGCCGGAGGAGGATGGCTTGCAGATAAAAAATTTCTGTTTATCACACAGTGAATTTGAGTTTCTGTCAGAAAGACTTACATTGCCGGCATTTGAGCATGACGGTGCTTATTGTGCATGTCTGAGGAGGAAAAATGATAGTTAATATAACCGGTAATTTGAAACGGAAATCATTTGTTGTGCCGATTGCCTTATGCGAATTGGTCTTGGCATTTCTGCTTGTTTTTTATCCGGACTGGGCGAAAGTTTTTCTTTTCGGACTGCCGCTGGTGCTGCTTTTCGGGGAAGCGATCGAGCTTCTGTATAATTTTTTCAGAAAAAATGCAGCAGTTTTTTCATTGATTGCCGGTATCGTGCTGGCGTTTGCGGGGGGAGGATTGATATTCTGCGGGCGCAAAACCTACATGGTCGGGATTGCTGTTCTGATGTTTTTTGAATTAATAAGATTTTTTATTTTTGCACAGAAAAAAGATGTAAAAACAGTGGAGAAATTTATTTATATCGGTGCGGCTTTGCTTTCATTGGTCTGGCTGCTTCTGATATTGTTCAAAGGATTGCACTTGTATTGGTCAGTGCGTGAATATCTTGCCATGTATTTTGCAGGGAGTGCATTTATTGCGCTTTTGCGGAAAAGATAACAGCGCGGGATGCAATCAGGATTTATTCTTTATTTTTTTATTACGGTGTTTTACAACCATCGCTTTTACTGCAAAGTAGGTTGCCGGAGTCATTATCAGTGTCAAAAGTGCGCCACCGACGAAGAATGAAATTATCAAATCTCTGCCGAGAGCCATCAGAGAATTGTAATTTTGCAGAGCGAGAACATCTTTTAATGCATCATTGACTGCTGAATATGAGAGATTCCCGCCGATGATATGATTGCCGACCAGACATTGAATCGGATAGATGATAAAAATTGTGAAATGATTGGTCAACAATGTACCGAAAGTTGCCCCGATTTTACTGCCTTTTAATAAAAATGCAGTAGGAATTGAGCATACAAGTTGAAAACCGAAAGGAATGAGACAACCATAAAACATTCCGATTGCCCAGCCTCTGGCAATGTATTCAGGAGATGCTTTTTCTTTGACTATGCGGTTATACATAGTAATACTTAAGCATTTTATTTTGTGTTTAATTTTTTTCAATTCGGAGTGCCCTTTGCAATTAATTTGTACATCTCTCTTAAATTTAACTCATTTTTTGCAAAAATCAAGCATAAAAAACCTGTTTTTTAGGTATAAAATGAAATATTTTGTAAAATTTCCAAGTTGACGACTTAACAAATAATAAATGCCTCGCCAAACACGATAACGCTTGCATAATCTATCAAAAAGTACCCTTTTCTTCTTTTACTACTTGCTTTCTTTTTTTAGGAAAAAGAAAGTAAGCAAAGAAAAAAACAATCACCTTTCAAATATCAGTGTAATGCATGGCCCGATGGCTGATTACAGCGCCTGCGCTTCGCTCCGGCTTATATGAGGCGTTTAAAGCGGCTTTGCCGCGATACCAACGGGTTGGACAACCCCGGCGTTGCCGCACGCCTCATCGCTTCAGCCGACGTCGCTGCTTGGCAGGTTAAAATGGGTGGACACCCCTGCCTGCGCTCACTTCGCTTTCGCTCGTGAACCGCTCCGGTCTTCGCGGCGCTAACCGCGCTATTGTTACTCCGAAAGAACCGAAACATAAATGCCTCGCCAAACACGAGAGAGGGCGTTCCACCCGCCTTTTTGTTCTGCTGGCGCATGTGCCTACCCCGTTGGCAGCTTAACTAATAATAAATGCCTCGCAAAACACGATAACGCCCGCATAATCTATAAAAAAGTACCCTTTTCTTCTTTTTGAAGGAGGGGTCTTAGGGGAGGAAACTTCTTTCTTCTTTTAATCAAGAAGAAAAAGTTTCCTCCCCTAAGAAAAAGTTTCCTCCCCTAAAAAAAAATCATTTTTTGCCGCGTTTTTTTGCGCTTTGTTTAGAGCGGACGCGGGCGGCGCGTTTTTTAGCGGATTGGGGGCGGGATGAGGGGGCGTTGCGTTTGGGGTCATGGAAAGACATGACTTTTTTGGGGCGGGCCCGGAGTTCGATTTCGATGGGGGAGCCGCTGAAATCGAAAGCGTTGCGGAGAGTATTTTTTAGGAAGGTCAAATAATTATCGGCGCAATATTTGGGTTGATTTACAAAGATGAGAAATTTCGGAGGTGCGGTGCCGACCATGGAGGCGTAGTAAATTTTCAATGGAGAGTTACTGACGACTGGTGGGGTATGGTTGTGATAGGCATCGAGAATGACTTTATTGACAACGGAGGTTGGAATACGCATGGAGGTTTCGTCAGCGACATCGACGACAGCGTTGAGCAGTTCGTCAATATTTCTGCGTTCTTTGACACTGATGTAAACTACCGGAGCATAAGACATGCCGGGGAGGGTGTAATGAAGTTCATCTTCGAGTTCTTTGCGTTTTGTGCCGGATGGAATGAGGTCCATTTTGTTGACTGCAATGACGCAGGCGCATCCGGATTTTTGAATCATGGTGGCAATAGTTTTGTCCTGCGCGGTAGCTCCGTCAAGGCTTGCTTCGACCATGAAAATAACAAGATCCGCATTTTCGATGGCACTTTGAGAGCGCATAGTTGAGAAATATTCGACAACGGTATCAACTTTGCCGCGGCGGCGGAGACCGGCAGTATCAATGAGAGTTGCGGGGCGTTCTTCACCGTCACGGTTTTTGATAATAAAGTCAATATCAATGGCATCCCGGGTGGTGCCGGCATGTTCACTGACGATTACACGGTCTTCGCCGAGAATGGCATTTACGAGAGAAGATTTGCCGACATTGGGTCGTCCTGCGACAGCAATGCGGTAAGGCCGGTTGATTTCTTCAGAAGTTTCCTCATTTTTGACCAGTTTTTCGTGATCAATGGCGGAACATGCGGCATCGAGGAGTTCATGCATACCGCTTTTGTGCAGTGAAGATACAGGGATAATGGTTTTGAATCCGAAACGAGAAAATTCGATTGCATTTTTCTTGAGGAATTCATTGTCAGCTTTGTTGGCGGCAACGATTACCGGCAAGCCGGAAGTACGGATAGCTTGAGCCACAGATTCGTCAAGCATTACGATACCTTCCTGCACATTGACGGTGAAAATCAGGACATCTGCGCCTTCAATGGCAGCTTTGACTTGTTCGGCGATACACATATCCCACATATCAACGCCTTTTTTCTCACCGATGAGAGTGCCGAGACCGCCGGTATCAACGAGTTGATAGCGGCAGTTTTTGTGAATGACGGGAGCAACGACACGGTCACGGGTCACACCGCTTTGTTCATGTACGATGGAAAGTCTGCGTCCGATAAGAGTATTGAAGATTGAAGATTTGCCGACATTCGGACGGCCGACAATGGCAATAACGGGTAAATTATTTTCTTTTTTTTCAAAAATGGTATTTTCAGCCATAAAAATTCTCCGGTTGTGAGTTTATACAAAAAATGCGGCAGAGAAACGCCGCATTCAGAATGAAAAATTTATCGGCAGAAGTCGCTCATTTCAAGATCGTCCTGACGCAGGTCGATCAGGAGGAACCCGGTAGCAAGGTCGACCCATTCAACCGGGTTGAGGTAAACTTCAGCTTCTACAATCAGCCCCAGAGCGCCGCCAATCTGCCAGAAGTCACGCTGACCGAGATAATAGTTGTAAACCGGCATATCAGGAGTCGGGATACCGGCGCGCATTTCATGAAAATCTTCGGTAAAACCGGCAGTTTTCCAGCGTTTTGAATTTTCTTCTCCGGCACAAATCAATGACCAGTACCATCCACGTTCAAGACCGACACCATATTGGCGGTTCCATTCTTTGTAGAGACGGAGAGAGCCGAAGTCAACACCGCCGCCTACTTTGATAAGTTCAGTAGCCATAAGCTCAGCACGGACTGTCGGACCGATACCGATACTTACAGAGAAAATGTCAAACAAATCGCAGATGCGGTTGGGGATGTAAAGCAACAGTTTTTCCCCGATGGAATCTGCTTTCAAAGCAGTTGAAGAAAACATGCAAAATGCACATATTGAAAGAAATACAAATTTTTTCATAAAATCTCCTTTTGTAAAAATTTTGTCACTCCTTCTAACAATAAATCTTTTTTCGAAATATTCAAGTGAAATATTGTAAATTTCAGGAATTCAGAAAACGGTGGTCGATAACACGTTTTGCTTTGCCTTCACTGCGAATGATCGTATTGGGAGCGACGAGTTTGACTTTGATGTGCAAACCGGTGACACTTTCAATGGAGTGGGTGAGTTTTTTCTGCAAATCTTCCATTGCACGGACTTTGTCGCTGAAAAGTTCAGGTCTGACCTCCACTGCAACCTCAATGTTATCCATTCCTTTGTCTTTGAAAAGGATAATGTTGTAATGCGGGAGCGTGCCGTCAACAGCGAGCAATGCGGCTTCGATTTGAGACGGGAAGACGTTTACGCCCTTAATGATCATCATATCGTCGCTGCGGCTGGAAATACGGTCGATACGGCGGATCGTTCTGCCGCAGGCGCATTTTTCAGGAATGATACGGGTGAGGTCACGGGTGCGGTAGCGGAGCATGGGCATTGCTTCTTTTGACAAAGTTGTAAGTACAAGTTCGCCCCATTCGCCGTCCGGCAGAACTTCGAGAGTATCCGGATCAATGATTTCAGGATAGAAATGATCTTCAAAAACGTGCAGACCATTCTGACATTCACATTCAATAGCAACGCCGGGACCGATGATTTCAGAAAGACCGTAAATATCAAATGCTTTGATACCCGCTGCTTTTTCGATCTGTTCACGCATTGCCGGAGTCCAGGGTTCAGCTCCGAAAATACCTGCTTTGATCGGCAGTTCTTTGAGGTCGATACCCATTTGCTGTGCTTTTTCAATCAGGAAAGTGAAGTAGCTCGGAGTACAGCACATGGCGGTTGTGCCGAAATCTTTCATCAGCATGATCTGGCGGTCGGTATTGCCGACAGAGGTCGGTACAGTCAGCGCACCGAGAGCTTCAGCTCCGTAATGCGCACCGAGACCACCGGTGAAAAGCCCGTAACCGTATGAGACCTGAATAACATCTTCTTCACAGAGTCCGCAGCTTATGAAAGAACGTGCGATGACTTCTTTCCAAACATCAATGTCGTGCTGGTTGTAGCCGACGACGATCGGTTTGCCGGTAGTGCCGCTGGAAGCATGTACACGGACAATTTCACTCTGCGGTACTGCGAAAAGACCGAAAGGATAGTTGTCGCGGAGGTCAGTTTTGACGGTAAAGGGGAGCTTGCGGATATCGTCAAGAGTTTTTATATCATCGGGGGTGACAGAAAATTCATTAAACTTACGGCGGTAAAATTCAACATTATTAAATGCGTGACGAACGATGTGTTGAAGTTTTGATAATTGCAGCTCCCTCAAAGCACTGATTTCCATACAGTCTTTGCGGGCAAGCTCCTGATTTGCCGTTTTTTTGGAATTCATTTTTTCTGTCCTTATTGTTTTTTGTTGTTATCAGAATGGTCAAATCGCAATGACCCGTTCTTTAATATACACGGGAATTTCTTTTTTATCAAGTTGCAAATGCTATTAAAATCAGTTTTTTTGCCGGAAAGTTGCTGTTCGTAAGCAAAATCGAGGATTTTTTTGAAATGCGGACCGGGTTTTATCCCCAGTTTAATCAAATCTTTGCCGCAAATCAGCGGCGGCGGCAGCAGCTCGGTATTTTCGAATTCTGTCAGTTTTTCCAGCAGAAACAGCCAGTCGCCGATGCAGAAGCTTGAAGCTATACTGTCAAGCCGGTTGAGTTCTGCAAGCAGTGTCAGATCCGGTCTGCCGAGAAATTTGCGTAATGTTGAAGTTTTCATGTTTTTCAGTTGTACAAAACGCATGTGATCCCGGACAGCGGCAGTTATCCGTTCCCGGCGTGGATTTGAGAAGTGCAGCCGTTCAAGAATGCTTGCTGACATTTCTGCGCCTTTGACCTCGTGACCGAAAAAATGAATACCTTTTTCATCTCTGAAAAAGCACGGTTTTTTGCCGATGTCATGCAGAATGATGCTCCAAGCCAGATCACTTGACGGATATGCCATGTGGCGGAGCATTTTCAGCGTATGGACGAAAACATCACCTTCAGGATGAAATTTTTCCGGTTGTTCAATGCCGTGAAGTGCGGCAACTTCAGGCAGTATTATTTTCAAAAGACCGCTCCGGTCAAGCAGCTCAAATGCAATATGGGCAGAACTGAGTTCAAACATCCAGTCAAGTTCCTGCCGCACTCTTTCTGAAGCAATTTCCGTACAAAGATGAGCATTACTGCATATTGCATCCCAAGTATTTTTTTCAATTTTCAAATCGTATTTGGCAGCAAAACGTATTGCACGCAGCATGCGCAGATAATCTTCTTTGAAACGGATGTCTGAATTTCCTACAGTACGGAGAATGGCTTTTTGTAAATCTGCTGTGCCGTTGTGAAAGTCGATTATCTGCATGCTTTCAGGATCGTAAAACATGGCGTTGACGGTGAAATCACGACGTTCGGAATCAATCCGGAAATCAGTTGTATAACGTACTTGCTGCGGATGCCTGCCGTCCATGTACATGCGTTCTTCCCGCAATGTGGCAACTTCAAAATGAAAATCAGCACTTTTGACGATAATCACACCAAAAGATGCACCTGCTGTCAATGCTTCGGGGAATATCTGCAGGAGTTTTTCCGGTGGCAGAGTGCTTGCAATATCAATGTCTTTGCAGGCTTTGCCTAAAAGCAGATTGCGGACAAAACCTCCGACAAAAAGAGCATCCCCGCCATTTGACCTGATTGTTTTTACAATTTTTAAAGCTGCATTGAACAGCGGAGTTTTCTCAGCGCAGCAAATCATGGAGTCACCTCTTCGAGAAATGAATCATGTGTCCAGAGCAGATAGCATTTTATGTTTGTTACCGGAAGTTTCAGGAGAGTTGACAGAGCAGATCGGTAAGTATTGAGCTGGCGTTGGTAGCGGAGTGTTTTTTCATTCGTCTGTTCGGGGTGGAAACCGCTTTTGTAATCAACGATCACGGCATTAGCGGCGGTTCCGTCCGGATTGCGTTTGATCTGCACCCGGTCGAAACAGCCGGAAATATAATAATTCTGCAAGATTACGTCAAAGGTTCTCTCGCACCAGCATTCATCATAATCAGAAAGAAAATCACAAAGTTTTTCATTGCTGAATATTCTGTTCAATTCATCATTCATGGCAGATGAAATATGGTCGGGAAGAGATGGTGTTTTAAAATTTTCAATACCGCAAAGTATTTTGTGCATATCTTCTCCGAAAAATTTACCTTTCTGTGCTGAAGGTAAAGCAAAATAGAGTTTGTCCGGATTCTGTTCCTCTGCACCATCAATACCGTCAGACGGACGTATCCTGCGGCGGCGGAATTCAGTTGACGGCATGGTTTGAAAATTCAGCGGCATGAGGTTTGATACGGTAATATTTCTGCTTTTTGCAATCGGCATTGAATTGTCTTTGTCATCTATCACAGTTGAGTAAAAATGATTTATGCTGTCAAAAGTTACATCTTTTACCTGCCAGTCTCCATGAAAAAGCAAAGTTGCAAGGTAATCGCTCAAAAAGTATGATTTCTCTTCAGGAAGCGATTGATTTTTATTGAATTTTTTAAACTTTTCTTTTGATAATTGCGGCAGAAGCAGAGTCATGGTATATTTGGCACGGCTCAATGCAACATAAGTTACACAAAGATCTTCAAAAATATTTTCGAGCGTAACAGCGTTCCATGCGGCATTGATTTGCGGGAAGAGCGCTGATTCTTCATTGACAGAATTCAGAATCCATTTCTGTCCATTGCCGTACTGTCCTGCAACTGCGATATTTTTTTCTCTGGAAACGATATTGGAACCTTTGAAAAATGCGCTGAAAACATGGTCAAAAGTCAAACCTTTTGAATGGTGCATGGTCATAATGCGTATTTTGTAACCGACGGCTTCTTCACTGTGGCTGACATCATTGACACAACGTTTGAAAAGGCGGCTGTCATGCGTAATTGATGAATTGTCAAAATCCTGTGCCGCTTTCAGAAAAAGTTCAATACTTTCGGTATCTTTGAAATTCCGTGGTATCATCATAGGATCTTTTTGCAGTTTTATTATGCAATTTTTGAGATATTTATAAAATCCTCCGTTGCGCAGACGGCAGTTTTCTGCATTGAGAGAGGCGGGAGTTGCGGGTATAAGCGGTCTGACTGCTCTCAGCATGCCGGCAATCTCTTTTGCCATGGTATCCGCAGGATGTTGAATATAAATCAGAAGATGCAGAAGCGCAGTTATAAGTTTGTCGTTACTTATTCTGCTGCTGCCCTCAAGCATGAAAAACTTACCGTATTTTTCATCTTTCTGCAATTCTTCAAGCAGTTCTAAACCATCCTGATTCTGACGTACAAGGATCGCACAACTATTGCGTTGACCGATAATGTTGTATTCTTCAATTTTTTTCAGTATCAGTGCGGCGAAAGAAGTTACTGTATCGTTTTGATTTGCATCAGGCATATATGCTTCAAATATACTGCGGTATTTGAGCTGCGGAGCAGGTAAATGCGTTTTGAAAACATCCGCCCATGCTTTGCCGACACCGGGAAAAAAGCCGCCGTTTTGTATATTATTTCCATCGAAAAGATAATTCAGAGCTGTACAGATATTTTTTCCGTAACGGAAAGAGAAGTCAAGATTTTTTGTTTTCAGCTGAATTATATTTTTCATGTATTGAGTGACTTCATTCATAAGTCTGCGGTCGCCGGAACGCCAGCCGTAAATTGCCTGTTTTACATCGCCGACGATGACGATACTGCGGTCATCTTCAGGGGCCGGAACTTCAAAAATCGCACTTAAAACAGCCCATTGCATTTGATTTGTATCCTGAAATTCATCAATCAGATAATGACAGAAACGGTTGTTGAGACGGTAATTTATGTCCATGATCCAGTCGTTTGTGCTGTTGCTGAGCAAACGGGGAAGATCGGCGAAAGTTATTTTGCCCTGTTTATAAAATATTCCGTCATATAAATTACGGTATTTTTTTGACAGCGCAACAGTTGCCTGTGTCCGGATTATATTTTGTTTTAACAGAATTGCTGCACCGTATTCCAGCAGAAAACGTATCGATTCTATTTCATCTTTTTCAAATGTTTCTTTGCTGAATGATGGGATTTTTGAAGTTTTACCGTCTTCAAGATACTGCCATGCAGAATAAAAACTGCGCATCCGGTTCAGTTCATGTGTTGTAAAATGAGTATCAGAAGCCGCAGTAACAAGTTTTTCAAGAACATGATACAGTGATGCTTGCTGTTTGGTTGCAGCAAGACGTTTCTCTGATTTATTGTCTTTCAGAACTTGCCATGCATCCTGTCGGTTTTGAACAGAATATTTGACTGTATCTATTACAAAATCGTATGCTTCTGCACCGGGATTGTCGTCTGCAAGCCGTTCATATTTTGTTATGGTTTCCTGTATTTTGTTGAAATATTTTCTGGAATTTTTGCCGTATGAAGTTTTTTTGCTCTCATTGGCATAATCACGCATATCCTCTTCCATATCATTGGATTGCCATGTATTGTCAAGCAGCAGTTTTTTTATAACAGCTTCGCGCATTATCTGTTCTTCACCGGAACTGATTATTTCAACATGTCCCGGCAGACCGAGTTCGAGGCTGAAACTTTGAACGGCCTTATTCATGAAACTGTCAATGGTGCATATTTTCAAATCGTTCATGCCGAGAATGAGTTTGCGCAATAACTTTATAAATGTTTTTTCATCGAAAACAGGCAAATTGAAATTGAGATTCTGCAAATTTTTGTTCAGTTCATCAATTTTATAATGCAGCAGAGCATCAAAAATAAGTTCAAGAACACGATTGAATATTTCTTTGGCTCCACTGCGGGAAAAAGTTACGGCCATAGTGCTGTTGAATATTTTCTGAATATCATCATTTCTGGCAAGGAACATGCCGAGCAGACGCATTGCCATCTCCTGAGTTTTGCCGCAGCCTGCAGACGCACTTATAGAGAGAGAGTCAAATTTATGTTTATCAGGCATTTCTCACCTCACAATTTTCAAAATCAGCATCACATGCATCAGGAAAATAATTTTCAGCGATACTGTATGGTTGTTTCAGTGACGGCGGCCAGAAATTGTTTTCTACAAATATTTTATGCATAAGAAAGTGTAAGGATTCAGCTCCTTTTTTCAGCATATTATTATCAAGTTCATCGAAAAATACCACTGCCGTCTGAGTTATGTCTTCGGGTAAATTGAAGTAGCCGCATTTGATTTTTGCTTCTTGCGGAATTTGCAGGTCGTCACGCAGAAATTCAGCCATCAAACGATAAATAATGAGCTGCATATCAGCGAAAAAAAACGGATTGCCTTTTGCATCAGAGTTGGCTTGCATATACTCCGGTGCAAGGTGCGAAGAGAGTTTGCGGCTCAAATGTGCGTTTGCCGGAGTTACGGGATTTTTGGCTGTTTTGTAATCAATAATACGGCATTCGACTGCTCCTGAACTGTCAGTTGCAAGGTCGATACGGTCGATTTTGCCGACTATATTTATGTGGCGTAATTTTTCATCGGGGGCAGGAAGATCGTTCCAGGTCAGGCGCATACGGTCATAGAAAGTGCCGAAAGGGATATTTATTTTATATTCGGTACAGAAAATTTTGTGTTCACAGAAATTATTTCTGCTTTTGAGTTCCGCTTCAGCAAAAGCACTGACAGATTTTTGCATTTCTTCATTCTGCATTACGGTAATATTATTGACGGCGTATCCGGTTTGCGTATAGAATTGGCGTTCAAGTTCAGAATGCAGGAAATTCTGTAATTCTTCAATTTCCGGAATATTTTCTGCATATTTTTTGCCGTAATTTTCCAGAGTATTATGAATAATACTGCCCATCTGATTGGATTGAAGTTCAAAAGTTTCCTCTGCAGGTTCTATGCAGTTGAGAATATTTTTCAAATAAAAAGTATACGGGCAGCTGATATAATTTTTGAATCCGGTAACGGATATTTTTGACGGCATTTTATTTGACAGATCGGCACTGTATTTTACCGGCTGAAGTTTTTCTCCTGATGATTGCGGGAGATTTTCTGTAAGTTCTGCATTGAAAAGCAGATTGCAGTTTTTGAGAAGTTTTGCATCACTTACATTAAAAAACAGCCGCGGCAATGTGTTCAATGAACCTCCGGTATCGGAAATTGGAAAAGTTATGAAAAGATTATTGTTGTTGTAACGTTCAAGTAATTGCTCAAAACGGTGAATATCTGCCCCGAAACGGCTCCGGGCAGAACTCCAGTTGAGGGCGTTGCGGATATTTTCCGGAAAAAGCATATCTTCCGTATTGCTTGACGCAAATGATTCTTCGGTAATGCCGCTGATGATAAGTGAATTGTTTTCATACCAGATGAGGTCGAGAAAACCGGAAAAGTTAAGTGCATCATCTTTGAATTGTTCTGTATCATTCAGCATGGTTGTATTGCACAGATGTTTGAAAAGAACCATTTTCAATTCATTTTGGGAACATTTGCGCACTTGGATGACTGCATTTTTTAATGCTTCAAGTGATATTTCAGCTTCATTAATGTCTATATTGACGAGTGGATTGCATGAGCCTGTTTGTTGAAAAATGTCCCATAGAGATTCAGGCAGGGAGTTTTCGTCACATTCTCTGATTTTTTGATGCAGAAGTGCGAATTTTTCACAGAACTTTGCTGATGCGGCAAAAGAATTATCAATTTTATTATATTTTGCAACGAAGAATTCAAGTGATTGAAAATCCTGAATCAGATGTTCACGCTGAAGTTTTTCTATTTCTGACAGGACAACAGTTATTTCATCGTTCATCTCAAAATAATGAGCGACAGATTCATCGGAAGCAAGTTCATAAACTTTTTCATAAGAAATTTTGCTGTTTAGCAAATCAATCAGGGCAAGAAACAGTCTGCACCAGTAGAAAGAACTTAATTTTTGTTTCTGCGGAGCATAGACTTCAATATTTTTCCGGGCAAGAAAATGAGTGAGTGAGGCGGCAGAGTCATTGCTGAGAACTCCAATTGAAGCCGGAAGTTTATCCGCTTCAAGAAGAGAGCTTATTTTCATTGCCTCCTGAACAGGATTGGAGTACATGCGAAGTGTTTTTTCTATATCGAACGGCAAATCCTGTTGTATCATTCTGTCGGTCACGGGACGGCCTGAACTGTCAAAATTGCAGAGTTTATCAGAGGTCGTGTAAAGCAAATGTTCGACATCGGCATTTGCTGATATTTTTTCCAGCATTACAGCAATACCGTTTTTCAATTCTGAACATTCAATCAGTATTATATGGTCGATATTTTTGAAATTTTTTTGCGGTGCATTGAAAACATCGGCAATCAACTGCGCTCTGTCTTTTGCATTGCCCATCAGTTCAAGATATTGTTTTTCAAGTATGAGATAGTCTTCAAGTTTATATTTTAATGGAGAATTTCCTTTGAGAGAAGCGGTAAATTCAATACTGTCCATTCCACTTTCAAGGAGAATATTTTCACGTATTTTTGAAAAATATTCTGCTTGTACTATCAGAGAATCGTTACTGTACTCTATGTCTGGAATAATACCGGAACCGAAATAATCTTTTTTTGCATTTGAAAGTATGTCGAACCATATTTCAAGAGATTTTATTTCATTTGTATCCGGGGAGAAATTAAAAGTGAGCAGCTGTTCCGGAAGCAGTGTCTGCAACTGCATAACTCCGCCGTGTTCCCTGAAAAAAACGGCTGCTTTTTCTCTGAACAGACGTCCAGCCTCGGCCGTCGGCAATACAAATAAAGTACGGGCAAAATCGGCAGGAGTATTGTCTTTGAATGAGAATTTTTCTGCAATTTTGCGTATGGCACTTTCAAGCAGGGAAAGTTTTTGCGGGGCTGTATCGTTCAGCGGAATCAGTTTTATCATTTTTTGTTACCTGCAAAGAGCTGCAATATTTCTTGCGTAGATCTTGAGATTTTTTTCTGTATCAGCAATCGCCTGTTCAAGAGATACCGGACCTGAGGCAATGCTGAAAACAGCATCGAAATATCCTGAATCCAGCAGAACATTTTCCTCCTGCAAGGCTCCTGAAAGCAAAATGACTTTGCATTGCGGATAATCTTTTGCAATTTTTGCTGCCTGAAAAGGGAGTTTCCCCTGCAAAGTCTGACTGTCAGATTTTCCTTCTCCGGTTATCAGCAAATCTGCCTGTGCGGCATATTGGCGGAAATTTGCAAGTTCAAGCAGATATTCTCCACCCGAACACAGTTTGCCGTGAAGTATTTCCTGAAGTGCGAATCCTGCGCCTCCGGCAGCTCCGTCGCCCGGATTGGAACTGCTGTGGCAGAATCCCTGTTCTTTGAGAATATTGAAAAAGTATTCAAGATTGCTGTCAAGTTCAAGTACCTGTTCCGGAGTTGCTCCCTTCTGCGGTGCAAAAATATGTGCCGCGCCATTTGTTCCGGTCAACGGATTTTTGACATCGGAGCAGATAAAAAGTTCTTTGCCCTCCAGCAGGCGCAGCGGTATTTCGAGATCACAGCGTTTTATTTTCGGCAGGAGTCTGCCGCATGCTCTTTCAAAAATTTCTTCATTATTACAGTCAAAAAATCTTGCTCCCATTCCTTGAAGAAGGCCTGCACCACCATCAGTACTGGCTGAACCGCCTATGCCGACAATAATTTTTTTTACAGTCGGGATGGAAGAAATTTCTTTTAACAGCAGACCAAGCCCATAGGTTGAGGCATTCATTGCATCGAGTCTTTTTTCAATTTCAATGCCGCAGACATTGGCAAGTTCCACACATGCGGTTGTGCCGTTTTCGCAGATGAGGTAATTAGCTTCATGCAGTCTGCCGAATGGTCCGGGGAGAACGGATTTTTTCAATTCGCTGTGCGGCATATTGTAATAGAGTGCTTCGACAGTGCCTTCGCCGCCGTCAGCGAGGGAGAGGGTTTTTATTTCCCAATGCGGTTGAGCCGCGTTGAATTGAGCCTTGAGAATGGCGGCAATTTTTGTACTTGAAAGGCAATTTTTATAGGAATCACATGCAATAAGGATTTTCATATACAGACTCCTTGCGGTTGTTTCTGTTTTTCAGAGTTCAATTTGCGGCGACATCTCTCCGGAAGTTTTCATCAGACAGAAAACGGACTGCAGTTTTTGCCATGGCAGAACCTGCTTTCATTGCCTGTTCAAAGGCAAAATCTGTTCCGGCTGCTTTCAGAAATTCTGCTGTATGCAGTTTGGGGCAGCTGTCAGGAGATACCGGGAAAAAAATGTTGGCTGTCGGCAGAATATTTGCCACATTTCCGAAATCCGAAGATAAACGCTGTGTAATCGTTTCAAGATTCATACCGGCGGCAGTCATTTCTTCTGCGAGTACCTTTTCGAGGGCAGAATTTTTTTTGCTGCTTTCATAACGGGGAGAAGAGTTTGAAAGTTTGCAGGTGCAGTTGGTCATTTTGGCTGCGCCTTCTACCATATTGGCGAAATCTTTGTCGATTTGAGCATGGTCTTCACTGACATGACTGCGGGTATAAAACAGAGCGCAGGTATAATCCGGAATGATATTGGGAGCTTTGCCTCCGTCAGAAATAATACCGTGGATCTGACAGCTTTTGGGCATCTGTTGACGGTAAAGTCCGACTGCATTAAAGAGTGCGATCATGGCGTCAAGAGCATTTATACCGTATTCAGGAGCCATTGAGGCGTGTGCGCTTTTGCCGAAAAATTCAACCTGCAAATGGGATATTCCCATGGTTTCAGGACCTATGCCTGCTACATGAAATGGATGGGAGATAAGCGCAACATCAGCAGCGGAAAAAACATTTTTCTCTATAAGGTAAACTTTGCCTCCGTAACCTTCTTCAGCAGGAGTGCCGAGAAGGATTATTCTGCCGTTGATATTATTTTTTTTCATGATTTCTGCACAATCAGTAAAACCTTTCAAGGCGGCTGCCGCAATAAGGTTATGACCGCATGCATGACCGAGACCTTTTAATGCATCATATTCGCTCATAAACATTACAGTTGGCGCATCAGCATTGCCGTATTCACATCTGAAAGCAGTCTTTAAAATGCCGTCATACGGGAATTTTACTTCAAATCCGTGTTCTTCAAGAAATTGTTTCTGCATGCGAGCAGCTTCAAATTCTTCAAAACCAAGTTCCGGATTCTGATAGATAAATGAACATACATCTTTTATATCAATCATAAAAACAACTCCGGTTGTAAAATATCGTTATCATCATCGTCACCGTCTTTCCGCTTTTTACGTGAGCGTTTTAAAATTTCTTTTGCACGTTCAGAGAGAACCGGCGGTGTATCAAAAACCGGCATTACCGGTTTGATTTTTTCTTCCTGCGGGGGCGGTGTTTCTGCCTGAACCGTTTTTTCCTGCTCAATTTCTTCAGTTTTTGTCTGTGGATTTTCCGTATTCTGTTCCGGCTCTGCTGTTTCGGTTTTATCTTCGGTTTCAACTGCAGTTTCTGATACTGTTTCAGCAATGGCTTCTGCCGGAGTGTTTATTTCCTGCTGTTCAGATTCTGCATTTTCAATATCTGCTGCTGTAATTTCAGCTTCAGCTTCATCTGCATTTCCGGCTTCAGCAGCAGTTTCTTCTGAAATTTCAAAGTTCTCTATCGGAGATTTTTTTGTATCATCGGGTTGGATTTTTTCTGTTTCAGCAGTAAATTCAACTGTGGATGTTTCAGATTTTTCTTCTTCATCAAGCATTGTCGAATGTGGAATTTTGACCGGAGCGACTTTGAAAGCAGAACTTGTTTCCTCTGTCGGAATATCTTCTTCCTGTTCTTCTTCTTCATTATCTTCATCGACGATTATGCGTGAACGTATCTCCTCAAGCTCTTCGTCAGTGAGGTAACGTTGATGAGTCAATTTCTCAAGTTTGTAACTGCCGAGCAGGAACCCTCTTGCCCGGGGGGCGCGCAATGGAAATTCCATAAGGTTTATCAAAGTCTTTTTTTCTCCTTTTTTCATGGATTCAACCATCTCATAAATTGCATCCGGACGCGGAGTGAGAAGTTCAAGTTTGCATCCCTGCGGGCAGAGCATGTATTTTTTATCTTTGATAAATTTGTCTATACATGTACGTTTTCCGTAATATTTTTTGGTTTTGACATCTGTATAAACAATGGCAAATTCCTGCGTGGAATCATATTTGCGGCATTCATAAAGTTTGTCGACAAAAAGTTTCTTTTCACTCGGAACATCAGAAATGGTATATTCTCCGTTCTTTTTGACTTTGAGCAGATGATCGAACTCATTACAGGTGATAACGTCGTCACTTTTGATACTTGTTCCGATGTATCCTTCACGGCGGTCCCAACCGATTTTAATATTGTTGAGCGCAGTTTTCTGGCGGTCGATTTTGTCAAACTGCGTGACGATTTCTGTACGTCTGGGGTACAAATGACCGTATTTTTTGAGCAGCCCCTGCAAGTAGCTGATTGCTTCTGCACGCAAATGTTTGAGTTTATGTTTGACCTGTGCGATACGCTCATCTATTTCACGGAGTTCACGTTCATTTTTCTCTATGTCAAATCTGGCAATACGGCGGACGGGGAGGGCGAGAAGTTTGTCAATATCGTCATTGGTGACGTCACGTCTGGTGCGGTCGAGAAACGGTTGCAAGCCTTCATAAACTTCACGGTATTCTTCTTCTTCACTGCCGCAGTCTTCGATTTTTTTGTAAATACGGTTTTCAAAGAATATCTGAGCCAGAGTTTTAGCATGGAAAGATTCATTGAGTTTGGTAAGTTCCACCTCAAGTTCACGCATGAGATACCAGAGAAGTTTCTCGGTATTTCTGCGTATGACTTCGTGAACGCTCATCTGTGCGGGACGGCGGTCGCGGATGACGGTCAGATTAACGGAAATAGGGACCTGACAATCAGTGTACATATAAAGTGCATTGAGAACTTTTTCCGGGTCCTGTCCACGCATGGGAGTAATACGGATCTCAACGTTTGTTGCAGAAAGGTCAATGATATTGGAAATTTTGATTTTTCCTTTATCTATTGCTTTGTCGATAGATTCCATCAAACTGTTGGTTGTGGTGGTGTATGGAATTTCACGAATGACCACGTCTCTGCCGTCGATGTCTATTTTTGCACGGACGACGATTTTGCCGTTGCCGTCATCGTATTCACTGACATTCATTATGCCGCCCTGCAAAAAGTCAGGATAGAGTTCAAACGGTTCATTTTTGAGTACGGCGATCTGAGCTTTGATTACTTCGTTGAAGTTGTGCGGCATGATTTTGGTTGCCATCCCGACGGCGATACCGTCAGAGCCCTGCATCAGAAGGACGGGAATTTTGACCGGCAGAAGAATCGGTTCCTGATTTCTTCCGTCATAAGTATCGACAGTATCTGTAATATCGTCATTGAAAAGGACATCTTTGGCAAGTGGAGTCAGACCGCATTCGATATAACGTGCGGCGGCGGCGGGACTGCCGGAAATGATATTACCGAAGTTACCCTGTTTCTTGATAAAATATTCTTTATTGGCAATAACGACCAGAGCATCTTGAATAGAAGCATCACCGTGGGGGTGATATTTACCCATGACTTCGCCGACGACAAAAGCGGCTTTTTTGGTTCCGCCGTCATCGACACGGTGCATGGCCCAGAGAATGCGTCGCTGAACGGGTTTCATACCGTCATCGACATCGGGAATTGCACGATCCTTGATGACATAGGAGGCATATTCGAGGAAGTTTTTGGTCATGAGTTTGCGGAAATATTCGTTACTGCTGACGGTTTTTGCCGCTTCAGTTTCGCCCTCCTGCAAATCTTCTTTGACGATTTCGACCTCAACGGATTCGAGTTCTTCATTTTCGGGAGGAAGTTTTTGCATATCATCACTCATAAATACTTACCTCCAGATTTTCCATGATGTAGTCTTTGCGTTCGGGGGTGTTCTGGCCCATGAAAAAGCCGAGCAGTTCGGGAACGTTTCGCAGATGGTCGAGCGTAACGGGAACAAGTTTGATATTTTCTCCGATAAATTCACCGATTTCTTCGGGAGAGATTTCACCCAAACCTTTGAAGCGTGTAAGTTCAAATTTTTTGCCTCCGGCAGCTTCAATGGCATTATCCCGTTCAGTATCGCTGTAACAGTAGGTTATTGAAGTTTTGGTTTTGACACGGTACAGCGGAGTTTCAAGAATGTACAAATGCCCCGACATCACAAGCTGTTCAAAAAAGGTCAGAAAATAGGTTATAAGCAGATTTCTGATGTGCATCCCGTCAACATCGGCGTCGGTTGCAATAACGACTTTGTCATAGCGGAGAGTTTCCATATCCTCTTCAATATCAAGAGCCTGCATGATGAAAAACAATTCCTGATTTTTGTAGAGATTATCTTTGCTTATTCCGAAACAATTGAGAGGTTTACCTCTGAGGGCGAAAATCGCCTGGGTATTGGGGTCACGTTTTTTCTCAAAAGAACCTGCAGCTGAATTACCTTCTGTAAGGAAAATCATAGTTTCGGGAACGGGTTTGCCTTTTTTGTCTTTGTCGCCGCGGTGAAATTTGCAATCTTTGAGTTTCGGGATACGGACGATAGCTTTTTTGGCGATTTCTTTAGCCTGTTTTTTCGCATCGGAGATTTGGCGGTGAAGTTGTTCATTGCGGATGATTTTTTCCATCAGCTTGTCGGCGATTTCCTTGTTTTTGTGAAGGAAATCGGAAACTTCATCTTTCACCTGAGCAACTATGGGACCTCTTATGTCGGTATTGCCGAGTTTATTTTTTGTCTGTGATTCAAAGATCGGTTCTTTGAGTTTGATAGCGATAGCGCCGACCATGCCGTCCCGTACATCGTCAGCTTTATAAGATTTTTCGGAATAGTCGTTGATCGCTTTGAGAACGCCTTCTTTGAAAGCGGACAAATGAGTACCGCCGTCATTGGTATATTGACCGTTGGCAAAGGAAAAACAGCTTTCACCGTAATTGTTGCTGTGGGTGAGGGCGAATTCCAGAGTTTTTGAACGGAAATAGATAACATCATAGAGTCTTTCCTCTCCGGATTCAAGTTCCAGCAAATCCTGTAAACCATTCTGTGAATAAAATCTCTGACCGTTGAAATAGAGTGAAAGACCGCTGTTCAAATAAGCATACATCCAAAGTCTGCGTTCAATATATTCCAGATTGAACTCATAGGGCGGGAAAACTGTATCATCTGGAATAAAAGAGATGAAAGTTCCGTCTTTTTCGTCAGTATCTCCATCATTTTCGGAGATGAATTCTCCTTTTTCAAAATGGACTTCATGGAATTTGCCGTTTCGGGCGGAGCGGGCAATAAAAAGTTTGGAAAGAGCATTTACCGCTTTGGTACCGACACCGTTCAAGCCGGCAGAAAACTGGAAAACATCATCGCTGTATTTACCTCCGGTATTCATTACTGAAACGCAGTCTTTGACTTTTTCAAGAGGGATCCCCCGGCCGTAGTCACGTATGGAAACACAATTATTTTCAAGTTTTATATCGACACGGCGGCCTTTGCCCATGATAAATTCGTCAACGCTGTTGTCGATGATTTCTTTCATCAATATATATATACCGTCATCACGGTGTGAGCCGTCGCCGAGTCTGCCTATGTACATACCCGGTCGTCTTCTGACATGTTCAAGTGCGCTTAAAGTTTGGATCGCACTGCTGTCATATTCTATAATTTTTTCTTCTTCTGCCATATAAAAATTCATCAACTTGGTAAAAAAAACGATAATATAGTCAGGTAATTTAACCTCTTTTTATAAA